>NZ_JBEGDB010000259.1:0-11587 GCF_043638955.1 Bradyrhizobium sp. 31Argb
AAAAGCTGCTCACGATCCCGCGAAATCCGTGCTCACGATCCCCTGAAATCCGTGCTCACGATCCCGCGAAACATGCACTTGGCATTTTACTCCACGTGATGACCAAGGCACGTCCATTCAAAAGCTGGCGTCAGTGGAAGGCGATCGCTGGGCCGTCGAGGACGGCTTGGAAACGACCAAGAACGAGCTTGGTCTTGATCACAAGAAACCCGCTCCTGGCAGGCGGGCATCGCCATGTCTCACACGGCATGCTTGCCTTCGCCACAATGACCGTCGTCCGTTCTCGTGCCCACACCGCACCAAAGAACGCGATCGCGGCCTCGGCCAAAGCATCGTTCTTGATCCGCTGGTCGAGTACGCATCCGGTGAACGCCTCACCGGACGGATACCAATTAGGCCGCCAGTAGATTGAGGTCTGGCTGTTCTACGGCCAAATCCCTAGCTTGCGTTGATAGGTGCACTGTTCCGGTTGCCCTCGAGACCGCCGCGGCTCGCGCGCATTCTCGATTTTCTAGCGCAATGCCCAAAGGTGGGCACGGCACCGAGAGCATGCCCGAGTGATTTCGTGCCCTCCTACGCAGCGTTGAAGCATGGGCCCCTTTTCAACTCTCTTCCGTTCCGAGATGCTCGTAGAAGGTCTCACGCGCCTTTCTCAGGAAGAAGACCTCGCGCAACCAAGTGCGCCCACGGCCATTGTCTCCTTCTCGCATGTGGACAATCGCCGAGTTCCAATGGCGGGAATGTCTTCAGCTTTGGCTTGAAAGCGGTTTGGTTCGCCTCGCGTCAACGGACTTCTCCAGCTGCACTGGCCAAAAACGCCGCCTCACCTGAACCAGCAGCAATAGGCAACCAATGAGACTTATGACAGTAAGGGCCATCATCAAGAGGCAGGCGACGCAGCACAAGGCGGCTATGTCACACGCCGATCGCAACCAGCACGGCACCCAATCGAGCCGTACCATATTCTCCATAGAGCCAGACATATTCGTTTCGGTGGGTGATAAGTGCTTACTGCCGATTGGCGGCTCAACGCTTAAGCAACGTACCTGACGTCAGTCTGACGAGCGTCGCTCGGAGCGGATTTTGCTTTGCCTTTTCTCATCGGCGCAGCTACGAGCTTTGCTCATCATGCCGAAGATGTCTGGACATGCTCACGCACGCCTGCGGGCATCGCTACACCTTCGGCGACGGGGCTTTCACAACAGCGCTCTCATCCGTTCAAATAGGATTGCCGCTTCCGATGGCCCGAGCCCGACGAGGCCGACAAAGCTCGTTGGTGGCATCGGAATTTCTTGACGAGTCGGCTTCCAGAGATGCAGGCAATACCGGCTGTTATTCACGTATTGCGAATGAGGTGGGTGCAGCTGCATCACGCACTCCTCTTCATCCCAAAACAGGTCTTTGACGAAGCACATCTCTTCCCAGTTCGGACAACGTCTAGGCGTCGAGACGGAGACATGCTCCCACCCTGGGCGAACAAATCCGACTATCCTGAGTTTGCAGCCACAAGGCCCCTGAACAAAAAACAGGCCGCAAGGACCTGATCCCGGCGCGCTAGCAAATTCGCCGTATCGCACGCGGCCGGCCTCGAGTTTTTCAAGAACTTGTGCTCTCACGTCCCCTCCTTTGCCTCGCGAATGGCTTTGAAATCGACGTAGACCACCTTGTTCTCTGGCTCCCTCGTCGCCTCCAGCCAGGGCTGCTGCGCAGCGTCCGAGTGCCATGCTCGCCCGTGCATTGTCTGCTGAAATTCGAACAAACTGCTGAGCAAACCGTAGATGTAGGTCATCTCTCTTCTTCCGCTTCCAATGCCGGCAACCGGGCGCTCGGTTTTCCTTGAGCTGGTAAAGCACCTCTACTGCGAGGCCCGGACAAGCTTTCCAAAGGATGCTTTCTAACCTGCAATTTTGGTTTCAGCACCAGACCTTTGCTTTTCTACCTCACCACATTCCTAATCGTTCCCGCAGCATGCCGCGAAGCTGCGGCCGAGGGCTTGCCTCGCGACGAGCCTAGGGATCCGTCGGCCGCGCACCGTCGGAAACGGCTCCTCTTCCACTAAAGTCACGGCCAGGCTACGGAGTGAGCCGCGTCAAGGCCCACGTAATAGGCCACCGTTTCAAAGCTTGACCCCGCGCTGGTCAAGGTCATCGAATTTAGGATTCTGATTGCCAATCGTGGCGCGATCGATCACGGCGAAGAAGCTTTCGCACGTTCACCAAGCATCTCGCCATCTTGCACCATGAGTCTCAAATCGGCCTAGGCCTTCAAAAGGCGGTTCGCTGTGCGACTTTCTATCGACTGATCTCCCATCATCGCTGCTGCCAAGAACGGGGTATGCCAGGCGACACTTCACCATCATGCTCTTTGAGACACTGATTGGGGTTATCCCGCGAACGGCCGATGTGGCTCCCATCACGCGCGGGTGTTTTTTCATCGATATAGAGCCAGACTGCTTCCATCGCTTGCTCCTCAGATACCCTTCCGCACCACCACAATGGGCCATGGTCTGTGCCTGCCGTCTTCGTCGATGATCGTCAGGCGGAAGTCCATAGCGCGCCGACTTAATGTTATTGAAGCGCAGATCGCATAGGCGACCGCGACATTCGGCTTGGCCCGTTACTCGGTTAGGGGGGCACACCTCATTAGATCGTCCCGCCAAGCGCCCTGCAAGAATCACGCAACTGGCCCAATCGGCTCATCATATGATTCGACATGCGCCAACCAGGACAGCTGTAGCAGTCTCAGATCACTTCGTGACCGCGCGTGTAGGATGCTGCTTACACAAAAGCTCCCGGTTGCCACTAAACGCCAGCTTGAATACGCCATTCAAAGACGATGAAAACAACTTGATGATCAATCACGATAAGCATCAAGAATCGTTTGGCCACTTCGTCGGCGCTGCGCACGATGCTTGTGGAGCGTTCAAATCCCAGAGAGTTGCCAATGACCAAAAGGCAGCTCAGAGCAGCTGACTAGCAATTCAAAGAAGTTGCTCTGCCTGCGAATTCGGGAACCGCCGCCGCTTCTAATTTATTTCTGCTCGCGCGCCGCAACGAGAGCACACCCGCGCGTGCCGGGTGCTCCCGTTGCAGCGTCGCCTTGGCCCCGGTGCATGCCGGTATGAGAAGTCAAGCTGCACCCGGCGTGACTTCTGCTAGCCGGTCCCCGGGCCTAAATTGAGCCGGTCGAAGTACCAAGAAGGATCGTCCCCAGATGAATCCGTTTCGATGTATTCTTCGCCCGAATATTCCTCGACACTTCCTTCGTTTTCCTCATCGCTACTCTCAGCTTTGGAGAGATATAGGCGAGGCTTGTCCACCCGCTGCCATTTTCCCTCCTCGTTCAGCGTCCACTTGTCGGGATGCTGCCTAGGGTCAAGCACATATTCATTGTCATCTTCATTGTCACCAACGCGAACAAAACCCATCTGCTCTAGACGGGGCTTCACCTCATCCGTGGCAGGACGCGACATGACCAACGCCCGCTTACCGTCAAGCCGAAGTTGGTGTTCCAGCAGAACATCGCCTGCGTTCTCAACGAGCGGATGAGTAACCCGGAGATCGACAACGGACGAGACGTGTTTCCGCCCAGGAAAGTGCTGCTCCCACGCCTCTCCTCCCATGCGACGTCGACCTTCGGTTTTTAGAAGCCCGACACTCTTGTCACCCAATTGATAGCTGAAATATCGCGCCTGGTCCGAATCCTGTACGGTGGATCCGGCTCTGGCGACCATCGCTGTGCGCTCAGCTTTTTCGGAAACGAAATCCGAGTACTCTTGCGGATTATTGGCCATGTGCTTGATGTCGTTACCATAGAAATTTCTCAGTTCTTGCCTGAACGACTCCCTGTCGATCTCATCGATGGGAGGTTCTGAAACGAGGGAGTACGGCCGTGCCACCCCCGAGGAGGAACCAGGGGCCGTGTCTGCAAGCGTTTCGGTAAACCTCCCGCCATCTGCTGACAGCTCCGATTCATCGGCTTGGCTCGCGCTTGGAAATTGGCTGGAAGAACCAGTGATTCTGTTATACACGACGTTTGGTCTCCTATCGCAAAAGTTGCACCGTACTGGCCTGCTCGAGTCCTGTGGACAGTGATAGGCGCGCGAGCTGACAATAAGCTGACGCACAGAGGGGGCGCGGTGCTCACGCTTTGCAAGGCGAGGGGCGGCGCATTTTCCCCGCGGCTGGCCTTTTCTACGGCTATGCTTATTCCGCTTCGGGGCTAAGGTACCATACCTTGTTACGCGAGCGAGCCGAGATCTCGGGTTCTTTAGAAGAATTACAGCCCTACCCTTGATATTGCCGCGGCCCACCATCACAACACCGTTTCACAGCTTTCCGGGCTCGATGATGCGGCCCTCGCTTGCTGATTTCAAGGCGATGCAGAACTTGCCGGCCGCGGACTTTGGTGGGGTAGCTAGGTTGAGCCACGGCTTTATCGTGGTTTCATTCGGTTGCAGCGGCGTCCGCCCGGCTGTTCAGACGATGCAAGCGCGCATCTTTAAGGAGGTCCGACGTGTAACCTCTATTCCGTTACGACCAACCAGTCGGCCATCGCCCTGACGGTTTCGCGTGATCGATCGCTATGTCGGCGACCTGCCGGCGATGACAGGCGCATTAGCCGGTGATCCGGCATCGGTCGCAACACGGATACCCGGCTTGAGATCGTGCTGAACACCTGTGGCGTCCGACGTTCACGGAGCGCACATTCTGATACGCAGGGCCTCGTTCAACTCGATCGCCAATCGTCCTCCACGAGACATCCCGTGTCGCCCGCTCCGTCAGCAGTCTCGCGGAACACCTCGCATCAGAAGTAGGAGCCGACTGGTCGGGTTGACCCCGCTTGGAGCATCTTTGGCGGCCGAGATCCGGGACATCCTCGAACACCTTGAGGCGGCCATGACGGCCCCAAGGGGACAACAGCCGGAATAGCCAATGTCAGCACGACCGACTCGTTCGCCACGAGAAGGCATTAGTCGCCAGCGGCCTTCAGGCCCGACTCAGTACATCTTTTGTGTGGTGACTGTCGATAAATGCCGCCCGTTGGGAGGATTCCTGTAACGATTGGCGAGGCTTTGGAACAATGACCCCATCTGGTCTGATGGAACAGTAAATTCTCCATAGTTGGGGTCGAAGAGCGTGGTTGTTCCATTCGACGCCGACGTCGCAACTGTGTGTGCGCCGCCTTCGGCGAAATACAAACTCAGCAAATACTTCGATCCGTCGCCGGTAATTTTGTCCAGCACGCGCGAGAACCTCGAGGGCTCGCCGAATCCGTATTTGTTCTCTCTTCCGGACGGTGCCAGGCCCGCTTCCCGCAAAATGGTGTTTTGTGCCTCAAGGTCGGCCTGAGAAGCTCCTGCTCCCTCACTTCGCAACCGATCCTTGAGGTCCTGATACTGCTGCTGCCGCTCAGCCGCTGAGTGGTGCCCTTCTGATTCCGGTATGAGCGCATCCATTCGGGCTGACGGGCTGCTGCTCAGATTGCGGAGCCACTCCGCAGTCAGCCCAACGCAGATGCCGTCTACATTCGCCTGAGGCAATTCGACCGTCCTGTATTCAAACAGCGGCCTGGGTGGAGGGGATGTAGTGGAGCTGGAAGAGGTTGAACTGTGAAAATCTGCATCCGAGGTATGTGGCTTACTGGCGCAGAGCCCCATTTTGTCGGGCAACTCCCAGGCGAATGAAGACGTTTCGAGCTCCACGATACGAGGTTGGGAAACGAGCGAGTACGGCTGTGTTGGCGCCAATGACAAACCAGCATGGGGATCCGGCGCCGCTCGGGACGGCAGGCCCGCAAGTGTTTCGGTAAAGCTGTCGCTGTCCACCGACTGCCTCGGTTCGTCAGCTTGGCTGGCGCGTGTGGATGAGCCACTAATTCGATTATCCATGGCGGTTCGCGTTCCCTTCGACGTAAGTCTCTCCCGAGTGCGTCGGGCTGCTTAGGCGGTGCTGCGAATGTTACTCAGACAAGCTGATCACAAGCTGACGGGCGCAGGTGTTACGCAGAGCACGAGGAAGGGCCCTGCGAGCAGCGCCATATAACCCAAGATCCGTGATCATGACGCGCAGGGCATGTCACTCTTCTTCAGCAGTTTACACAGCAGGCGTTTGGCCGCTTTACGATCCCGGCTCTCGACCAGAACATCATCCATCTCCGTCCGGGCACGTCGGCTTCACCACCTCCCTCGCCCTCGTGATCGCGTGGGCGCATCTCTTTTGATTTTCGATTGGCAAGGCAATTGTCAGGTCACCGGCATTGCCGTCTTAAGGACACGAGACCTCCGACGCCACGTTAGTACTTGCGCTCGGCACCACCGGCTCGCGCGCGGGGCGATTTTGGCGCTCATCACGAGTTTCTCCTTCCATTCGTTATGGCTCAAAGATGGAATGGACGTATTCGCCCAGCTCAAACGCGTTAGGCTGCCGCCTCGTGACACGTCAACACCGTCAAGCCGCTGATCACGAAAGTCGCCGAGATCGATGCCGCAGGTGGGCCGTGAATTCCCTATCCGCCGGAACACGATTCTGCATCTAATGGTCGCCGACTTAGCCCAGTCGGGGAGTACGCGTCAGGAGCATCGTCCAGTGAATCTGGGCAGCACGGTATATTCCGGAAACCGCCGATTAGATGTTATCGCTTCCACTCTTCGGCGGAGCGATATGAAATCGAACTCGCTCCGACCACGGCTGGCATCACCTTCTCACATCTTATGTTCGACAGGCCTGCCGCGCAGGATGCTTCATCATACTCACCGGGTCAACACCGAGCGATAGCAAGAGCGATCGCGAACGCTAGCGCAGCATCGCTGTTGGCCGGTGCTGTATTCAGGAAACTCCCGGACCGCCATGAGCTTGCGCAGCCACTCAACTGCCACAGCGTTCATGTTCGCCAGCTGCCAGCGGATTTGCAAAATGCGCGCTGGCGATGCGGACCGTTCAGTAGGGAACGGTGAATTGTCTAGGTAGTCCAAGTCGGCTGGGCCGGAGTGCTTCCGCCCAACCAAGTTGGCTCAGCCACCACAGATCTCAGGCCTGACGTGTAAGCCTAACGAACCCTCCTTCCTTTAGCTCGGCGTTATAAAGCTTGCCGTCGAGCGAAATGGTTGTTGGGTGGTCTGCGGTTGGCATGAGCCCCTGTTCACGCAGCTTTTCAATAAGCGCCAGGGGGGCCCATTGCTCCGGGAGAGGCGTACGATGGCGTCGGGTCTCAACGAAGAACGCTCCGAAATCTGGCGCCCCCGTCGACCCGACTCGCAGCATTTGAGCTTCCGGTGGGTTATCGACTAAATAGGTCATGATCTTCTTGAGTCCACTCGTAGGCGCTTGGGGACCCTGGAGGCCCAGCACCGTCGATCCGATTGTCCATACAGCTCTCCTATTGGTTGGAACATGGGTTCAAAACCGCCAGAGCTTTCGCTGGATTCGTCACCAGTTGACGCATGGGCGGCATCCGTGGTCAAGAAACCACGTTCTCATGTTAAGGAGCTTAGCTTTCAGGAAACTGACGAGTTTCGGCCGGACACAGTTGTACCCGCGCCCAAGTTCCCAACTCAAATGCGATGCCGCCAAGCCCACCCTCGTTGAGGGCCTTTTTCGTTTCGCTCCCTTTACTAGCTTCAAACCGGGCCCGTTGGCCGCCCCGCCTGCGTTGGACAAAGATTTCGTTTTGGGGGGCGATCTGATTCTGTAGACTGATGCTGAGACACCAAGGCTCCGGGCGGATTTCCTGTCCATCTTCTGGACTCCGGGAATGATATCCCATGCCATTAGCCCAGCAATAGAGCAGCGCGAGTTTTCGGCGATGTTGGATAGGTTTTTCTCGCCGACTTCATTGGCGTTATTGTCTCACCACGTTTCTTCTTCCTTTATCTGTCAGGCCCTGCGCCACATCTCGCTTCGGGCTCGCTCCCCGATCATTCTCGAGTGTGTCCCTCTGACGTTTGCGCCATTGTTCGTCTTGTTTCTTCCGAGCCTGGTGCTGCTTGAGTGCCCTCTCAGCGGCTTCGGGGAATTGATCTGCTCCTGTTCGGCAGAGGTGGTTTGGACCGGTCGAGCCCAGGTCTATAAGATCAACTGCTCACGCCCGCTCAGGCCAATGACTCGGATGGTGGCCAGCACTGACGCATACACGAGTAGATGGAATTGGCCGAACCGTCGCCTTGGCTACTTTGTTTCGGGTAAGGTCGCGCTGCCCCGCAGTTATCCTCGTCCTCAGTTTCGTTGTTGGCCTACATAACCGGTGCGATCGGTGGTGCGGAGGCCGAGCGCGTACTGTCGTCAGCTAGGGTTCCTATTGGGCTCCTCTTGGGTTGCGCGGCACGACGCTCAGCATCCCAACTTTGCCGACAGGAGAGCGAATCTGATGCATGGCCGAAGCCCTGGCTCATCCAGCCAATCCACAACCGCTAGTCAGGCTGATGAATGGAGGCCGTGAGGAGATAGCCAAGCTTTGCGGAAACCGTTCGCGGCGCGGGATTATTATGGCATTTCGTCCTCGGCAACGGAGCGGCCGTACTCGCTCGTTTCCCGAGCCTCCATCGAGGAGATCGACAGGTCTGCATTTAGGAGAGAAGCGAGGGCCCTTTATGCCGATGAAATCAAGTAGTCGCCGCTAATCCACCGGAATACTCGGATTTCGTATCCAAAAAGGCTACGCGCCCCGCTCAGCTTGCTGAGGATTGCGGCACTACCAGAGATACCGAGCAAGCGCGATATTTCAGCTACCAATTAGGGTCTGTACCTAATTAGCGAGCTCTGATTCCCTCGCGCCGAGTTGAATCGGTACGGGGACTTCGATGCGCAACGGACTGTTCTGACCCAACGACAAGCAGTGGGCTCAGATCGAGCCGCATCTGCCAACGAACCAGCCGGGGCCGGCGCGCGATGGCGACGACGCATCATCAGCGGATCATTCACATGCTTCAGCGTGGCGCACGCTGGCGCGACTGCCCGCGCGACTATGGCCCTTACACGACGATCTCCATCGTTTCCATCGCTGGGCCAAGCGCGGCCATTGGCGGGCGATCTTTGAAGCGCTCGCCCTGCTGCTACAAGGACGGAATGACTTTGTCCATCGATTCCACCTCGATCAAAGCGCATCGCTCGGCGAGCAGCGGAAAATGCGGCAGCTTGAACAGGCGATCGGCCGCTCGCGCTGTGGCACGCGCTGAGCGACCCCGATTGCAAACCTTGGGCACGTCAGCTTTTCGAAAGCTTGTCCGAATAGCAATCCCGTTGCGATGAGAATCAATCACTACAATGTGCCCTCCGGCGAGCGGAGTCTGCACAAGCAGCGCGATGCGCTGGCGGGCGCCGCTCGCGCGGATACGACCGCTTTTACGGCCGCTTTAGCAGCCGAGGGACCAGCCTCTTTCGCTTTTGACAAGCGGCGGGGTGAGCAAGTCAGGCTGTACACAGCAATCAGCAATAGCGGCAATGTCCAACTCGTTTCTTTGTTTTCTAATGCCCATCAACGCAACAAGGTGGGAAGTATGAACGTGGCGCCGCGGCGCGACACTTTGCGAATTCTCACCATAGAGAGTCTCGACTGGTCGAGGTACAAAGGAGTCGGGGCGGCTATGCTGGACATTGCCGATCGGATTAGGGATTCAGCGGGCCTTTCCAGTCTATCCCTTATTTCTCAAGACGAGGGAGCTTCAGAATTTTTCTACAAGAAGGGATTCCGATTTACGGAGGAGGGCAGAAATGCGGAATCACATTTCCGATTCACGGTACGTTCCAGGCGACGACGTCATCCTTATCGGCGATATGGAGCGCCCGGCTTAGGGTACTCTGGCGGCAGCACTGGCCAGCCCGCCCTGCCGGGCTGGCATTTTATCAGGAGTAGCGACTGTAACCGCGAAGCGGCCGCTGGGATGCGGCCCTTTTCTGCTCTAAGGGTCTGTACCTAATCAGCTGGTTCTGATTCCCTGGCACCGAGTTGATTCGGCATGGCGGACTTCGATGCGCAAAGGACTGTTCTGGCTCAACGACAAGCAGTGGGTTCAGATAGAGAGAGCCGCGTCTGTCAACGAACCAGACGGGCCCCGCGCGCGAAGACGATCGACGGATCATCAGCGGTATCGTTCACACGCTCAGTGCGGCGCACGCTGGCGCGATTGCCCGCCTGACTATGGTCCCTACACGACGATCTACAATCGTTTCAATTGCTGGGCCAAGCGCGGCCATTGGAAGGCGGTCTTTGAAACGCTCGCCCGCTGCGGCAAGGACGGCGCGACTTTGTCCATCGACTCCACCTCGATCAAAGCGCATCGCTCCGCGAGCGGCGGAAAAGGAGAACATGAATAGGCGATCGGCCGCTCGGGCGGTGGGCGAACGACGAAAATCTACGCGCTGGACGACCCTGATTGCAAACCTTGCGCATTTCATCTTACTCCGAGACAAGACGCAGATATTGCCGCGCGGCCGGCCCTTTTGAAACTCGCACCCCCATGACTACCCTCATTGGGGACAAAGGCCACGACGGCTTTCGCGCCGAAATCGTCAATCGCGGCGTGAAGCCCGTCATTCCAAACAAATCCAACGGTGACCCTCCAGAGCTTCGGCAAACGCGTCTACAAAGGGCGCAATGTTATCGAGCGCTGTTTCTGCCGACTCAAGGATTTCAGGGGCGTTGCAACTCGCTACGACAAACTTGCCAGAAACTTCTTGGCTGCAGTCTACCTCGCCGCCATCGTCGCCTAATGGATCAGTCTGAACCTGGGAAAGCAGAGTCACGCTCTGCTGCCCAGCGGTGACCGCTTCCTGCAAATCCATCCAGATTAAATCGATCTGGTTCAGGTTCGCTTTGCTCCAGTAGTCATGGAGCCATCGGGTTTGTGCTAGATGGGGCGAACCGAATTCCAATCCTATTCGGCAAGATGCCTTGTTCGGCGCATTGAACCAAAGAGGTTCCCATTCCTTCGCATTTTAATATCCATTGCTTGGATGGAAATCGATCCTGCCATTTCGGTTATTGATCGTGATCTCGATGCGCCCCTCCCTATCCAGCAGGCAGGCCGTACATCGACTTGCCTAGCGGCGGGAAGCTGTTGGTTGCGAACTTCTGTTGGTTGCGAACTTCTGGTGATTGCGAGCTTCTGGTCACCGGATCGCGCGCCGGTGGTGCGCGAACAGATGCATGATCACATTGGTCATTGCGCATTCCAGTATTCGTCTATTTGCCACATTGCGAATTCGCTCGGTTCAATGCCCAGCAATAGCCGGCGAGAGCTCTTCCCGTCCTGGCAAAGATCTAAGTGCATGATCGCCCTGACACGCAACAAGGTTGAGAAATAGTAAGCTACGCCGCCGAACTTGATTTGCCAACGAGCCATAGACCTGCGTGGTACAGCTTTGCCTTTGCTTTTGCAGGCCTGCAACCTGGCGCTACGTGAGATTCGAGCTCGTGAGCTATATGCGCAACTGCGACGTACGCTGATTGTGATCGCAGTCGTGGGGTGTCTTGGCCGCCGGACACGATAGTTTCGCGTCTAAGGTCCAGTCAACCGTAACCGGCATGAGGCCCCCACCTAGCCATCCTTCGGCTTGCGCGCGATACAGCCTGGCATGAGCGGATCGGTGGA
>NZ_JBEGDB010000025.1:0-50773 GCF_043638955.1 Bradyrhizobium sp. 31Argb
AGCAGACCTGAACGAAACGAGAATTGTGTTACCCATGTCGTCGGTTTGAAGTGTTACCCATGTCGCCGGTTGCTCACCGAAAACAAGCAGGATGCACCTTTGCGGGTTTCTGATCGCCGGGCCGGTGGTTCATAGCCACGCAATCTGGAGAAATCCTAAGCATCGCACGGACTTTCTCAGTCTCGGTCACTACGTCGGGATTGCCCGGCTGCTGGAACGGGGAAAGTTCGACTTCATGTTCTTCGCAGACCGGTTGGCCATTGCGGATCGATATGGTGCGAGCCATGAGACCGGTATCCGCCATGCAGATCAGGATGCGACGCGAATGGATCCGGTGCCGATCCTCGGCGCAATTGCGGCGGTGACGAGCCGTATCGGCCTCGGTGCGACGCGCTCGACCACATACGATGCGCCCTACAACATCGCGCGCGAGTTCGCGACGCTGGACCATATCTCCGCTGGCCGCGCGGCGTGGAATGTCGTCACATCCATGAACGACGGCGAGGCGCTAAACTATGGCGACGTTCCGCATCTCGGGCACGATGATCGATACGACCGTGGCGACGAATTCATGGAGGTCGCCTTTGGCCTATGGGACAGTTGGGACAAGGATGCCCTGCTGCTCGACCGCGAAAACGGAATCTATGCGGATCCCGGCAAGGTTCATTACCTGAATCATAAAGGACGGTGGTTTCAGTCGCGGGGGCCTCTGAACATTCCGCGGAGTCCGCAAGGACGGCCCGTCATCATCCAGGCGGGATCGTCCGGTAGGGGCAAGGCTTTTGCGGCTCGCTGGTCCGAGGTGATCTTCGCGCTCCAGCCGAGCTTGGAACGCATGCGAGCGTTCAAGAGCGACGTCGCTACCGCGCTTGTCGATGCGGGCCGGACGCCCGATGCCAGCAAGGTACTGATGGCGATCATGCCGTTCATCGGCGAGAGCCGGGCCGAAGCGGAAGAAAAGAGAGATCTTCACGATTCGCTGGTCAACCCGCTGGTCGGGCTTTCGACCCTCGCTGCCCACGCCAATGCCGATTTCTCTCATTTCTCGCTGGAGGAGAGTGTCGAGCAGCTTCAGTCGTCGGGAAGTCAGGGAAATCTGGCGGCATTGAAAAGCATCGCGGCTGGAAAATCCATCACGATCGCGGACGCCGGTCGTATCTATGGCCAGGGCGTCATGTGCCCAAGGCTGGTCGGGACCGCAAAGGATGTTGCCGAGCAGATGGCGGAAATTGTCACGTCAGGCGCATCGGACGGGTTTGTGGTTTCGCCCGCGTTTCTTCCTGATACCTTCGAGGATTTTGTCGGGAAGGTCGTCCCTGTCTTGCAGAAGAATGGGCTCTTTCGGAGCGAATATGAGGGGGGGACTTTGCGATCTCACCTCGGCTTGGTCGCAACGTAGGACGGCAGATGTCCGAACTCGACAAACGCCTGTCACTTTCCTCGGTCGATGCCGAGCAATTCAGGGCGGCCATGCGGTGCATTGCCTCGACCGTGACCGTCATTACGAGCCGGGCGAATTCCGTGACGAACGGGATGACGGCAACCGCCGTTTGTAGCGTTTCGGCCTCGCCGCCTTGCATTCTTGTCGTCATCAACCAGGCCAATCGTTCGCACTCGCTGATCGAAGAGGCAGGTGTTTTCGCAGTGAATGTGCTGGCGTCGAACCAGTTGCCGTTGGCGCAGCATTTTGCCTCGAGACCGGACGAGCCGCTCGAGAGCGTGGAGCATCACCAGGGGCGGACAGGAGTGCCAATTCTGGGAGGATGCGCGGCCAGCCTGGAATGCCAGCTTGAATCGCAAACGAAATCGGGAACGCACTCGATCTTCGTGGGGCGGGTTGTGTCGGCCTGGGAAACAGGAGCTTCGCCATTGCTTTACTGGAGTGGCCGGTTTGCGAGCCTCGAGAAAGAGCTTCCTTGAGTGCGAGTAAGAAGCTGCGGTTCGTTCGCTCCTGGTGTGTAAAGCGGACCAAAGCTCCACATTGGACGCCGAGTGGGCTTCGCGGCGTAGCGGGCTCGCAACCACGGGCTACGATCTCGCACGCCAACCTACAATTCCTTACGCTTGGTGGTGGCGCGTGACGGTCTCTGGTTAGAATAATGTGTCCGCGAATTGGATTTGGACGATTTCATCACGTCGATAATCCTACAGTCGAGAGAGTAGCACGAACAATGCACCAGGCATTTCTGGCAAACCAGCCACTTTCCTTTTCGAACAGATCGGTAATAAGCTGCTCCCCTTGGACAATGAAGTCGCCGAGAACCTGGAGCAGTTTGCATCATTATGGGTTTGATGGAGAATAATGCCGGTGCATGGCGTGTCGGCGTCCTGTTTTCGCAAACAGGCGTCACATCGACGATCGAGCGGACGCAGCTCAATGCCACCTTGCTGGCGATCGAGGAAATCAACGCGAGAGGAGGCATTCTGGAACGGCCGATCGAGCCGATTTTGTACGACCCTGCCTCCGATCCCAAGAAATTTCGCGCCTTCGCCGAGCGGCTGTTCCAGGTGGACAGGATCAGGCTTCTGTTCGGCTGCTACATGTCGAGCACGCGCAAAGCGGTCCTGCCGGTGGTCGAGGCGCATCGCGGATTGCTGTTCTATCCCACCTTGTATGAGGGCTTCGAATATTCGCGCCACTGCATCTATACGGGGGCTGCGCCCAACCAGAATTCGCTGCAACTCGCCAAATTCCTGCTGTCGGCCTACAACCGATTCCTGTTCGTCGGCTCGAACTACGTCTACCCCTATGAATCGAACCGCGTGATGGCCGATTTCGTGGTGCAGGGAAAGGGCAAGGTGCTGGACGAGATCTACGTGCCGCTGCGTCCGACCCCTGACGATTTCGACAAGGTCATCCACCGCATCAAGAAGACCTCGCCGGACGTCATTTTCTCCACGGTGGTCGGCAGCGGCACGTCCGTGCTTTATCGCGCTTATCGCGCGGCCGGCTTCGATTCGGCGCGCATGCCGATCGCGAGCCTGACCACGAGCGAAGCGGAGGTTGCGGAAATGGGTGCCGAAGCTGCCGAAGGCCACATCACCGCAGCTCCCTTCTTCGAGACGCTTTCCTCGCCGGCGGCAAAGCGCTTCGTCACCAGCTTCAAGGAGAAGTACGGTGCCGACGCTCCCGTCACCGCCTGCGCCGAGGCCGCCTATTTCCAGCTTCATCTGGCGTTTCGCGCGGTCGCGAAATGCGGCTCCGACGATCCCGAACAGGTGCTCGGAAACTTGCGCGACGCCGAATTCGATGCCCCGCAGGGCCGCGTCAGGGTCGATCCGGAGAACAACCACACCTTCCTGTGGCCGCGGATCGCCCGGCTCGACCGGCATGGCCGCTTCCAGACGGTCTGGAATCCCGGCGTGCGGGTGAAGCCTGATCCCTACTGTGTCGTCCAGAGCCTCGACGATTGGTCAGTCGAGCTGCCGGTGCTCCACTCATAAGCATCCCGTAACGGAGAACTGGACGTGGCCATCCAAATTCTTCGGGACTTGCGGGGATTGCGGGTTCACGTCGTGCATCCGGCCGACACCGAGCGCACCAGGCTGGTCGAGCATCTGCGCCGTATCGGGTGCATGGTCGAGACCCAGTGGCCGGTGCCCGATTGCTGGGCGGAAGGCGCCGATATCGTGCTGCTTGCGATCGAGCACGACGTGCGCGAGGAAATCCAACGGCTGTTGAAGTCGGATGCAAACCACCGGCCGACGCTGATCGCCGTGGTCAGTTACGAGGATCCATCCACGCTCCAGCTTGTGCTGGAAGCCGGCGCAGTCGCAGTGATCGAGCGACCGATCAGGCCGTTCGGCCTGCTCACCAATCTGACGATCGCGCGCAGTCTGTGGCTCGAGCGGCGCGAGGCCGAGAAACGCGTGCGCAAGCTTGAGCGCAAGCTCGCCGGTATCCAGCGTATCCAGAAGGCGAAGGTCATTCTGATGGATGGCCAGGGATTGAACGAAGCGGAAGCATACGAGACGATCCGCAGACAAGCGATGTCGAAACGTCTGTCGATGGACGAGATGGCGGCCGCGATCATCCACGCAAATGAGCTGTTGCAATACCGTTTGAAAGGTGATTAGCTTTTGTGGTGTCGCGAGAGGAAATCCTTCTCGCGACTTTTGCTGGACCATCGATGCTGCTGGTTCGGCTCAGGCTAGGTAAGCCCGAAAGATCCGCGAGGGTCTGTCGGGCTTTGTTGCTTTGTGGGGTCGATATCCGCCGCCGACGCATTAGCGTTTTCGGGGGAGCGTCCTGATCTGGGATTTTTCTGGCTTCGAAACAACGCGCTTCGGCGCGAACGGCTTGGTGCGCCTGGACACACGGGGAGCATAGGTATGGCGATCGACAGACGGAGGTTTTTGAGGAATGGCTTGCTCGCGACTGGTACGGTGATCACGTCGCCTGGGGTCTTTCAGACCGGCGCGCGTGCGGCAGGCGAGGTCAAGGTCGGCGTGTTGTTCTCTCTGACCGGTGGTCTTTCGATTATCGAGAAATCGCTGCATGACGCGACGCTGATGGCGATCAGCGAGATCAATGCCGCCGGCGGCGTCAAGGGCATGAAGATCACGGCGATCGTCGAGGACGGCGCTTCCGATCCCAAGACTTACAACGAGAAGGCTTCGAAGCTTGTCATCCAGGACAAGGTGCCGACCGTGTTCGGCTCCTACACCTCGGCGAGCCGTAAGGCGGTGCTGCCGGTGTTCGAGAAGCGCAACAATCTCTACTTCTATCCGACTTATTACGAAGGCTTCGAATGCTCCAAGAACGTCGTCTACACCGGCGCCGTTCCGAACCAGCAGCTTTCGAACTTCATCCCCTGGATCATCAAGACGCTTGGCAAGAAGAAATTCTTCATCGTCGGATCGAACTACATCTATCCGCGCGAGATGGCCAAGGTCTCGAAGATCCTGATCGAGAAGAACGGCGGCGAATGGATCGCCGACGAATATCTCGAGCTCGGCCATTCCGAATGGGGCTCCATGGTCAACAAGATCAAGAGCTCAGGCTGCGACGTCGTGTTGTCCAACGTGGTCGGTGACTCCGTGGTCGCCTTCTACCGCGAATACAAGAACCAGGGCCTCACCCACGATAAATTGCCGATCTGCGCCACCGTGACCTCCGAGATCGAGATCGCGGCGATGGGCGCGGAATATGCGGTCGGCAGCTACACCTCGTTCCCGTATTTCCAAGCGATCGACACCGACCGCAACAAGGCCTTTGTCGAGCGCTACCGCGCCTTCGTGAAGGATCCGAAGGCGGTGACCCACCACGCGCTGGAGTCTTCCTATTTCCAGGCCTTCCTGTGGAAGCAGGCGGCCGAGAAAGCCGCCGAGATCACACCGGTCGCGATTCGCGAGGCGGTGAAGGGACAGGAGTTCGATGCGCCCAACGGCCATGTGAAGATCGATCCCGAGAACCTGCACACCTATCTCACGCCGCGCATCGCGCAGTGGCTCCCGGACGGGCAGGGCAAGATCATCGACGCCTACAAGGAGCCGGTCGTGCCGCTGCCCTATGTCGCCTATGGCGAGACCCCGACCAACCTGTTCTGCACAGGCAAGGGGCTCGATACGGCCAAGCTGAAAACCTGATCGAGGCACACAGCCTCCGCCGCGCGTGCTTGCGCGCGGTGGAGGGTGGGACGGTGGCATGCTCGAAGTTCTTTTTATCGGTCTCAGTCTCGGGTCGATCCTGCTTCTGGTCGCCCTTGGCCTTGCGATCACCTATGGCGCGATGGGCGTGATCAACATGGCCCATGGCGAGATGGTGATGGTCGGCGCCTATGTCACGGTGCTCTCGGGCATCTGGCTCGGCACCAATATTTTCGTGGCGAACCCGCTCGCCTTCATCGTCACCGCGCTGCTCGGCCTCCTGATCGAGCGCGTCGTGGTGCGCAGGCTTTACGGCCGCCTGCTCGACACGCTGCTCGCGACCTGGGGCATCGCCATCCTGATCCAGCAGGCGGTGCGGCTGGAATTCGGCCTGTCGTTTCTCGGCATCCACGTCCAGGGCCTCGGGCCGGGCCTGCAGAACGTTGCCGTGCCGCCGTTCCTGCGGGGCACGTTCTCGATCCTTGGCGCAGATATCAACCGCTACCGCACCTTCATCATCCTGGTGACCGTGATCCTCGCGCTCGTGACCTGGTTCATCATCTATCGCACCTCGATGGGCACGCAGGTGCGCGCCATCATCCGCAATCCGAAGATGGCGGCGGCCTGCGGCATCGACGTGACCCGCGTCAACGCGCTGACGTTTGCGTTTGGTTCAGGCCTTGCGGGCGTTGCGGGCGTGATGATGTCGGGCTTCAAGACGGTGTTTCCCGATATGGGCACGTCGATGGTGGTCGACGGCTTCCTCGTCGTCGTCATGGGCGGCGTCGGCAGTCTGCTCGGCTCGGTGTTGTCAGCCGGCATCCTCGGCGAGATCAACGGCCTCGTCGCGGCCGCGACCAACGACATCCTGGCGCGCGCGGTCGTGTTCGGCGTCGTCATCGCCATCATCGTGCTCAAGCCGAAGGGGCTGTTTGCCCTGAAGGGGCGCTGACGATGCCGGTGAAACGCAAGATCGACTGGGCGATCTATGCCGCGTTCGTGGTGCTGATGATGCTCCTGCCGCTGGTGATGGATGCGTTCTGGCTGAACCGGGCCGCAAAGTATCTCGTCTACGGCATGCTCGGCGTCGCGGTCGCGCTGTCCTGGGGCTATGCCGGCATCCTCAATCTCGGCCAGGGCCTGTTCTTCGGCGCCGGCGCCTACATGCTGGCGATGTCGCTGAAGCTCGCGAGCACCACCAGCCTGCAGCAGGGTTCCGACAAGCCGGTCCCGGACTTCATGCTGTGGAACGCCGAGCCGGGCGCGCCGACCGAGCTCTGCTGCATTAACAAGGCCTCATTCCTGTGGCTGCCGTTCCAGAGCCAGTGGTTCGGCGTTGCGATGGGGCTGATCCTGCCGGTGCTGCTCGCGACGATCCTCGGCACCATCGTGTTCCGCAAGCGTATCTCCGGCGTGTTCGTCTCCATCATCACGCTGGCGCTGGTGCTGCTGGTTCGTCTGGTGGTGATCGACTCGCAGCCCGTCACCAACGGCTTCAACGGGCTTACCGATCTCGGCTGGTTCAATGTCGCGGGCCTCGAGTTCGACCCTTACATCGTTCCCACGTACTATCTCGTCGCGGTCTCGCTCAGCCTGGTCCTTGTCGGCGCGCGGCTCCTGATCGATACGCGCTCCGGACTGATCCTGCAGGCGGTGCGCGATGACCAGAACCGGGCGCGCTATCTCGGCTTCGACGTGCCGGCCTACCAGACCTTCTTTTTCGCGGTCTCGGCGGCAATCGCGGGCTTTGCCGGCATGCTCTACGTGATCGTGTCGGAGTTCGCCTCGCCGACCTTCATGGACCTGACGTTCTCCATCACCATGGTGGTGTGGGCGGCGGTCGGAGGCCGCGCCTCGATCTTGGGCGCCTGCATCGGCGCGATCCTGATCAACACGATTTCGGCGACCGTCAGCGAGACCGAAGGCTTTGCCGAAGCCTGGAAAGCGATCATCGGCCTGATCTTTGTGCTGGTGGTGCTCTATCTGCCGCGCGGCCTTGCCGGGCTCGCGCATGACTTCATCGACCGCTTATTGGCGCGCAAGCCCGCGGCTTCTCCGCAGGCGTTGCAGGTGAGCGAAACCTCGTCGCAGCTCGCGGAGTAGGCGATGGCGCAGGCGGCACTCACCATCGACGGCTTGAGCGTGGATTTCGAGGGCTTCAAGGCCGTCAACGGCGTGACCATGACGGTCGACGACGGCGAGTTGCGCGTGCTGCTGGGCGCCAACGGCGCCGGCAAGACCACGCTGATGGACCTGATTTCCGGCAAGACCAAGTCGACCGACGGTCGCGTTTATCTGCACGATACCGACATCACCAACTGGGAAGAGCACAAGATCGCGCGCGCCGGCATCGGCCGGAAGTTCCAGATCCCAAGCGTGTTCAAGGAGCTTACGGTCCGTCGCAATCTCGAAGTGGCGAGCTGCAAGAAGCCGGGCGTGTTCGCCAATCTGCGCTTCGGCTTCGGCGCGGAGGCGGAGCGCAATGTCGACGAGGTGCTGGAACTGATCGGCCTCATCGAGGAGCAGGACCGCATCGCCGCCTATCTCAGCCACGGCCAGACCCAGTGGCTCGAGCTCGGCCTCCTGATCACGCAAAACCCAAAGATCATCCTGCTGGATGAGCCGACCGCCGGCATGACCCAGGCCGAGACGCACAAGACCTCGGAGATCGTCAACAACCTCAGGGGCCGTCACACCATCATCGTAGTCGAGCACGACATGGCCTTCGTGCGCGAGATCGCCGAGCGCATCACGGTGTTGCATCTCGGCCAGGTGTTGGCCGAGGGAAATGTCGAGCAGATCGAGAACAATCCGAAGGTGCGCGAAGCCTATCTGGGATCGAAGGGGATCTCGTGATGCTCGCCTTCGCCCATGTCGACAGTTTCTATGACCGCAGCCACATCCTGCACGATGTCTGCCTCGACGTGCCCGACGGCGAGGTGACCGCCGTGATGGGCCGCAACGGCACCGGCAAGACCACGCTGTTGAAGACGCTGATGGGGCTGACCGACCGGATGGGCGGCGAGATCAGGTTCGATGGCGACAACCTCGGCGCCAAGCCGACCTTTCAGCGCGCGCGGGCGGGCATCGCCTATGTGCCGCAGGGCCGTGAGATCATCCCGGACTTCTCGATCCGCGAGAACATCCTGATGGGCTCGTTTGCCCGCAGCGACGGCAAGCGCGAGATCCCGCCGCTAGTGGCCGAGCTGTTCCCCTATCTGATCGACAATCTCGACCGCAATGGCGGCGTGCTGTCCGGCGGTCAGCAGCAGCAGCTCGCGATCGCGCGCGCGCTCGCCGCCGATCCGAAGATCATCCTGCTGGATGAGCCCAACGAAGGCATCCAGCCCTCGATCGTCGAGGAGATCGAGAACGTCATCATCCGCCTCAACCGGGACGTCGGGCTCACCGTCGTCCTGGTCGAGCAGAACGTATCGTTCGTCCGCCGCGCCGCGCATCGCTTCGCGATGATGGAGAAGGGGCGCGTGGTGGCGTCGGGCGAGATCGGCGAGCTCAGCGACACGCTGGTTCACCGCCACATGGCGGTGTGAGCTGGATGTCGCGGGGGGCAGGCAACGGTGCGTGAGGACCAAGAACCAGTGACCAGAAAACCGCAAGGAGAGCGATATGCTGCACGGTGATATTACTTCCAGCAACGACACGGTGGGCGTCGCCGTCGTGAACTACAAGATGCCGCGCCTTCACACCAAGGCGGAGGTGCTCGCCAACGCCCGCAAGATCGCCGACATGATCGTCGGCATGAAGACTGGCCTGCCGGGCATGGATCTGGTGATCTTCCCGGAATATTCCACCCACGGCATCATGTACGACTCCAAGGAGATGTATGAGACGGCGTCCGTCGTGCCGGGCGAGGAGACCGAGATCTTTGCCGAAGCCTGCCGCAAGGCGAAGGTCTGGGGCGTGTTCTCGCTCACCGGCGAGCGGCATGAGGAGCATCCGAAGAAGGCGCCCTACAACACGCTGATCCTGATGAACGACAAGGGCGAGATCGTGCAGAAATATCGCAAGATCATGCCTTGGGTGCCGATCGAGGGCTGGTATCCTGGCAACTGCACCTACGTCTCCGAGGGGCCGAAGGGCCTGAAGGTTTCGCTCATCATCTGCGACGACGGCAATTATCCCGAGATCTGGCGTGACTGCGCGATGAAGGGCGCGGAGCTGATCGTGCGTTGCCAGGGCTACATGTATCCGGCCAAGGACCAGCAGGTGATCATGGCCAAAGCGATGGCCTGGGCCAACAACGTCTATGTCGCGGTCGCGAACGCCGCCGGCTTCGATGGCGTCTATTCCTATTTCGGCCATTCGGCGATCATCGGCTTCGACGGCCGCACGCTCGGCGAATGCGGCGAGGAGGATTACGGCGTGCAATATGCCCAGCTCTCGAAGTCGCTGATCCGCGACGCGCGCGCGAATGGCCAGTCGCAGAATCATCTCTTCAAGCTGGTTCATCGCGGCTACACTGGCATGATCAATTCCGGTGACGGCGACCGCGGCGTCGCGACCTGCCCCTACGACTTCTATGCGAAATGGATCGCCGATCCCGAAGGCACGCGCGAGATGGTCGAATCCTTCACCCGCTCGACCGTCGGCACCGAGGAATGTCCGATCGAGGGCATCCCAGCTAAGAAGGTCGCGCATCGCTGAACTGGAGTATGATGCGGCGCCGGCCGAACAGTCGGCCGGCGCACGCGAGACCATGAAAGAAACCATGAAATAAGAGAGGATGCGCCGTCATGACTCTCGATTACGAGATCTACGACCTCGGCGACGTCAGGCTGCAGCGCGGCGCGACGTTGCGCGGCTGCAGGCTGGCGTACAAGACCTTCGGCACGCTGAACGCCGCGAAGGATAACGTCATCGTCTATCCGACCTGGTATTCGGGCCAGCACTACGACAATGAGTGGCTGGTCGGGGAGGGGCGCGCGCTCGACCCGAGCAAATACTTCATCATCATTCCGAACATGCTTGGCAATGGGCTTTCGTCATCGCCGAGCAACACGCCCGAGCCCTATAACGGCCCACGTTTTCCGCAGGTGACGGCCTACGACAATGTGCGCGTGCAGCACCGGCTGGTGACCGAGAAGTTCGGCATCAAGCACATTCGCCTTGTAACCGGCTGGTCGATGGGCGCGCTGCAGACCTTCCACTGGGGCGCGCTCTACCCCGACATGATGGACCTGATCGCGCCGTTCTGCGGCTCGGCGAAATGCTCGCGGCACAATTCCGTCTTCCTCGAAGGCGTGAAGGCGGCGCTGACCGCCGACGCAGTCTGGAAGGAAGGCTGGTACACCGAGAAGCCCGCCCGTGGCTTGCGTGCCGCGGCCCGCGTCTATGCCGGCTGGGGATTCTCCCAGGCATTCTATCGCGAGAAGCTCGATCTCGAGGCGCTTGGTTACTCCTCGCTGGAAGACTTCCTGGTCGCATTCTGGGAAGGTTTCTTCCTGCCCAAGGATCCCAACAATCTCCTGACCATGCTCGGGACCTGGCAGAACGGCGATATCAGCGACAACGAAATCTACAAGGGCGATTTCAAGGCGGCGCTGGGCGCGATCAAGGCCAAGGCCTATGTCATGCCTGGTCAGACCGACCTCTATTTTCCGCCGGAAGACAGCCAGTCCGAAGTGGAGCACATGCCAAACGCCGAGTTCGTTCCGGTTCCCTCGATCTGGGGCCACTTCGCGGGCGGTCCCGGCACCAATCCTGCGGATGTCGATTTCATCGACGCCAAGCTGAAGGAGCTGCTGGCGAAGTGACAGCCTGCAGCACGATGTGGGAAGGAGACTGCGATGCTGCGCATCGAACGCGTGCTCGGTAGCCGGCTGGAGCCGGAATTCTCCGAGGAGCTGCATCGGCTCGAGCACAGCGGCGCAGTCGATATCGTCAACGTGCCCGTGGCGGATCTGGCACGGCGGCGGCTGTTGATCACCACCCGCGGCGGCGTCGAGCTTGCGATCGCACTGCCGCGCCACCAGAAACTGTTCGATGGCGCGGTGCTCGTGCTGGAGAACGACCGCGCGATCGTCGTGCGGGCGGCGACCGAACGCTGGCTGAAGCTCGAGCCGCGCTCGATCGCCGATGCGATCGAGCTCGGTTATCACGTCGGCAATCTGCATTGGCGTGTGCGCTTCGGCGGCGAGGTGCTGTTCGTGGCGCTCGAAGGCCGACCGGAGGATTACATCGCGCGATTGGAGGACATGGTCGCCTCGCGCCGTGTGGGCATCAGCGTGCTCGACGAGGAGGAAGACGTGCCGGATCATGCGGCATCGGAGGACGGCCACGACGGGCATCACGTCAACCAGCACGATCGAAGTCATTAAACGATGCTGTCGACCTTGCGCGCGCTATGGCAGGCGGATGGGGCGTTTCCCAGCGGCTCCTTCGCCTTCTCCTATGGGATTGAGGGCATCGTCGCCCTGCGCCACGGGCTGGACGCGCGCGAATTGAAACGGCTGGTGGCGGCGGCGCTGAAGCATCGCTGGGCCAGCTATGACCGGGTCGCGCTGTTGCGCGCCTTCCGCTGCAATGGCGATCTCGCCGTCATCGCCGCTGTCGATCGCGAGGTGGAGGCCTCGACGCTGGTCGAGAGCTTGCGTGTAGGCTCGCGCCGCAACGGAGCGTCGTTTTTGGCGTCGCATGCCCGGATCGGCAACGATCTTGCGGCCATCCTGCGCGATGTAGTGCGCTCCGGCGAATGCCTCGGCCATATCGCGGTTATGCAGGGCGCGGTGTGGTCCTCGGTCGGGCTCGACGAAAACCTGGCGCAATTGACCTCCGGCTACACCGTCGCCTCGGGCCTGATCACCGCCGCCATCCGGCTTGGCGCGGTCGGTGCGCTGCAGGGGCAGGAGGTGCTGGCTGATTGCCTGCCGCTGATCGAGCAGCTCACGATGAACGAAACGCCGCTCGAACTCGAAAGCTTTGCGCCCTTCCTCGACGTCGCCGCGGCGCGCCACGCGCAGGCCGACCTGCGGCTGTTCGCCAATTGAGAGTGAGATAGCATGCTGCTGACGCCCACGGAGCTGGAACGGTTGACGATCTTCAATGCCGCGGAACTGGCGCGCCGCCGCCGCGCGCGGGGACTGAAGCTGAACTATCCCGAAGCGGTCGCGATCATCACCGACGAGATCCTCGAAGGCGCGCGTGACGGCCGCTCGGTTGCCGACCTCATCGGTTATGGCTCTACGATCCTCTCCACCGACGACGTGCTGCCGGGGATTGCCGCGATGATGCATATCATCCAGGTCGAATGCGTCTTCGGCGATGGCACCAAGCTGGTCACGGTGCATGAGCCGATCCGCCCTCCACCGGGTGCTGCCGCCGATGTCGAGCATCCAGGCGTGATCACCGTACGGGACGGCCAGCTCGAACTCAATGCCGGCCGGCGCAAGGTGAAGCTGGCCGCGGTCAACACCGGCGACCGTCCGATCCAGATCGGCTCGCATTTCCATTTCTTCGAGGTCAACAAGGCGCTCGAATTCGACCGCGCCGCCGCCTTCAACATGCGGCTCGACATTCCCGCCGGCACGGCCGTACGCTTCGAGCCCGGCGCGTCCAAGGAAGTGTCGCTGGTCGAATTCGGCGGACGCCGCGAACTGACCGGGCTCAACAACCTCACCGACGGCCTCGGCACCGATCCGGCCGTGCGGGACGCCGCGCTGGCGCGAGCCAAAGCACGCGACTTCAGGGGGCATAACCGTGGCAATGATCGACCGGCGCGATTACGCCGCGCTTTATGGGCCGACCACCGGCGACTCCGTCCGCCTCGGTGACACCTCGCTGATGGCCGTGGTCGAGAAGGATTACGCCGTCTATGGCGATGAGTGCCTGCACGGCGGCGGCAAGACCTTGCGCGACGGCATCGGCATGGCCGGCATCACCTCGGCCGAAGGTGCGCTCGACTTCCTGCTCTGCAATGTCGTGGTGATCGATCCCGTGATCGGCATCGTCAAGGGCGATCTCGGCATCAGGAACGGGCGCATCGTCGGCATCGGCAAGGCCGGCAATCCAGCGATCATGGACGGCGTCGATCCTCGGCTGATCGTTTCGACCGGCACCACCGTGCGCGATTGCGAGGGCCTGATCGCAACGCCCGGCGCGATCGATGTCCACGTCCATTTCGACAGCGCCGGCCTGGTCGAGCATGCGCTTGCCAGCGGCATCACCACCATGATCGGCGGCTCGCTCGGACCGATCACGGTCGGCATCGATTCCGGCGGCCCCTTCAATACCGGCAAGATGCTGCAGGCCGCCGAAGCCTGGCCGATGAATTTCGGCTTCCTCGGCCGCGGCAACTCGCATCGCGTGCCGCCGATGGTCGAGCAGCTCGAGACCGGCGTCATGGGATTGAAGCTGCACGAGGACTGGGGCTCGATGCCGGCCGCGATCGACACCTGCCTCCGCGTCGCGGACGAATACGATTTCCAGGTCCAGATCCACACCGATACGCTGAACGAATCCGGCTTCGTCGAGAACACGCTGGAAGCGATCGGCGGCCGCACCATTCACATGTATCACACCGAGGGCGCCGGCGGCGGCCACGCGCCCGATATTATCCGTGTCGCCGGCGAGATGCACTGCCTGCCGTCATCGACCAATCCGACCAATCCGTTCACGGTCAACACCTTCGACGAACATCTCGACATGACCATGGTATGCCACCACCTCAATCCGGCGATTCCGGAGGATGTGGCGTTCGCGGAAAGCCGGATCCGCGCGCAGACCATTGCGGCCGAGGACGTGCTGCACGACATCGGCGCCATCTCGATGCTCGGCTCCGACAGCCAGGGCATGGGCCGCATCCACGAGGTGATTTGCCGCACCTGGCAGCTCGCCTCGAAGATGAAGGACCAGCGCGGCGCGCTGCCGGAAGACCGCGCGGGCTTCGGCGACAACGCGCGCATCCGCCGTTATGTGGCGAAGTACACCATCAATGCCGCGAGGACATTCGGCATCGCTGACCATGTCGGCTCGCTAGAAGACGGCAAACTTGCAGACATCGTGGTCTGGCGCCCGGCGTTCTTCGGCATCAAGCCGGAGCTGGTGATCAAGGGCGGCTTCATCGCCTGGGGCGCGATGGGCGACAGCGCGGCCTCGCTGATGACCTGCGAGCCGATGCTGATGCGCCCGCAGTGGGGCGCGTTCGGCCGCGCGCCGGCGGCGCTGTCGGCCTGCTTCGTGCATCCGCTGGCGCTGCAGCGCGATCTCGCCGGCTCGCTCGGCCTGTCGAAGAAATTGCTTCCGGTGAAGGGGACACGCAAGCTCTCCAAGCGCGACATGCTCTGGAACGATCTCTGCCCGAAGATCTCCGTCGACCCTGAAACCTTCGACGTCTTCGTCGACGGCGCGCTTGCGACCTGTGAGCCGGCACGCGAATTGCCGCTGGCGCGGCGCTATATGCTGAGGTGATGCGATGCTCGACAAGCTGCGCCCTGCAGAGCGCACCGCAATCCACGCCAATCCTGCTGCGGCCCGTGTCGGCATCGGCGGTCCCGTCGGCTGCGGCAAGACCGCGCTGATCGAGGCGCTGATCCCGGTCCTGCAGCGCCGCGGTATCGATTTTGCCGTGGTGACGAACGATCTCGTGACCAAGGAGGATGCCGAGCGATTGCGCCGTTCCGGCCTGATCGATCCGGCGCGCGTCTCCGCGGTCGAGGCCGGTGCCTGTCCGCACACGGTGATCCGCGAGGACCCGACGCTCAACATCGCCGCCGGCGACGATCTGGAAGCGCGGTTTCCCGGGCTTGAGCTGATCCTGTTCGAATCCGGCGGCGACAATCTCGCCTCGACCTTCTCGCTCGACCTGGTCGATTGGTGGATGTTCGTGATCGATGTCGCCGGCGGCGACGACATTCCGCGCAAGAAGGGGCCCGGCCTGCTCCGCTGCGACCTCCTCGTCGTCAACAAGGTCGATCTTGCGCCATATGTGGGTGTCGAGCTCGAACCGATGCTGGCAGAGGCGGTCCGGGTGAGGGGCGGACGGCCGGTGCTTGCGACCAACGCGCGCGCCGGTGCCGGTATAGAGGCGGTTGCCGATGCGATCTCTGCCGCTGTCCTCTTCCGCATTTGACTCCGGCCGCAGCGCCGAAGCGCATCTCGCCGCGGACCTTGCCGGCGGCCGCACCGTGCTGCGGCGCCAGCATGTCGGCTACCCCTTTCACGTCACCCGCGGCTTCTATCTGGACGCGGCGCGGCCCGAGCTGCTCACGCTTTATCTGCAGTCGGCCTCCGGCGGGCTCTATGCCGGCGACCGCCTCAAGCTCGATGTGGACGTTGCGGCCAATGCCGCGTTTCACCTGACGACGCAGGCGTCCACCGTCGTGCATGACGGACGCGAGGCCGGCACGCTGCAGCAGCAATCCATCACAGTCGGTCCGGGCGCGTTCTGCGCGATCGCGAGCGATCCCTGTGTGCTGTTTCCCGGCGCCGATCTGTGCCTCGACACCATCGCGACGGTGGCGGAGGATGCGGTGCTGTTCCTGGCCGACGGATTTGCCGTGCACGACCCGCGGCAGGCGGGACGGCCGTTCGCATCGTTCTCCAGCCGGCTGCGCATCCTGCGTCCCGACGGCCGCGTTCTGCTGCTCGATCGCGGATCTATCCGGGGCAATGAGGCGCGCGCCGGCTCGCTCGGCGACATGGCGGCCGCTGCGACCGTCGTGCTGATCGCTCCGCCGGACAAATTGCCCGATGTTGGAACCCTCGGCCAGATCGTTGATGGCTTCGGCTGCCTGTCGGGTGCTTCGCCTGCGCCGAACCAAGCTGGACTCGTGATGCGGATATTGGCGCCGGACGGCGGCACGCTCGCGCGCGGGCTCGAAGCGGCGTTCCATGTCGCCGGACGCGCGGCGCTCGGCTCCGATCTCGTGCGCCGGCGCAAGTAGGCTCAGCGCCGCGCCAGGCGGAAATAGAGTTCGGACAGTCGCCCCGGCAAATCCTCGATCCGGTGCACCATCATCGTGTTGCCGCGCCCGAAGATCCGCGACGCCGCCTGGATGCCGGCCTTGCCGAGCACCACGCCGTAGGCATCGACGCCGGCGTTCTTCAGGCCGAGCGCAGCGCGGCGCGCATCCTCGACCAGGTCGAGCGGATCGGACACGTCGATATCGGACGGCTCGCCGTCGGTCAGCACGATCACCAGCTTGCGGCCGGAATTGGTCTTGCCGATCACCTTTCCCGCATGGCGCAGCGCGGTGCCGAGCCGCGTCGACAGTCCCGATCTCAGCCCGGCGAGCCGGGCCACGCAGCTCCGGTCATACGGCTCCTCGAAGGATTTTACCGTGGTCATTCTGACGTCGTCGCGTCCGTCCGAGGCGAACGCCTTGAGGCTGAAGGGATCGCCGAGCCTTCCCATCGCCTCCGCCAGCACCGCAACCGCCAGGCGCTCGACATCCAGAATGGTCGCGCCGGAGGCGAGCCGGTCGCGCGTCGACTCCGAGACATCGATCAATAGCAGCGCCGCGAGATCGCGATGAACTGATGTCGACGAGCGGAACACGCGCGGATCCGGCTCCTGCCCGATGCGCAGCGCGATGCCGGCGTCGAGCGCGGCGTCGATATCGATGTCGTGGCCCCCATGCTGCCGGTTAAGACGAATGGTGCGGCCGATCCGTACCCCGCGCACCAGTCGTCCGATCCGGCTGCGCAGCGCCTCTGCATGGTCGAGCGCGGCTTCGATCAGGCGCGGATCGCCGACGTACGCCGCCACCTCGCGCACAATGGTCCATTCGGGGCGTTCGATGCCATGCGCGCGGTCCCATTCCGGATATTTTGCGATGATGGTGCCGCGCTCGTCCGGCGCCACCGGCCGGCCGCGTCCGAGCGTTTCACCTTGTTGGTCTGGTTCGTTGCCGTTGCCATCAGGCGCTTCCTGCCGCTCCATCCGCACTGCATCGACCGGCAGTTCCATCACCTCGCCTGAGGGAGGAGCGTTCTCGCCGAAGTCCCATAGTCCCAGGCCGTCGTCGCGATAGACAGGCTCGACGACGTAGGTCTTGACGTTGAACTGCACCCGCATCTGGCCGAGGTCGTTGCCCAGCAGCATGCCGATCTCGCGGCTGATGGCGGGGTCGTCGATGCGAGGCAAGGCCGCCTGAAACATTGCGCGGCCCTTGGCGACAAAGCTGTCGTCATCGACATAGGCGGGATCGAACAGCGCGCGCGCCAGCCGTGCCAGCAAGGTCGGTGCCGCCACCACACCCGACGGCGTCGCCACGTGATAGGGCGCCCACAGCCGCCGCAGGCCCGGCAATTGCCGCATCGCCAGCGTCTCGATACGGGCGTCCTCGATCAGATTGACGAGTGCGATCTGCAGCGGCTTCAGCGTGCCGACCGGAAACAGCCCGTTGCCCAGCACGAGATGCGCCTGCGCATGCGCCGCCGCGGCGCGGAACAGCGCTCGCGCCGCATCGCCCTGCACGCCGCGAAAGGTTTCCGGCAAGCGGATCAAGGGGCCGGCAATCGAGGTCCGCCGCTGCGGCGCCTGGCTGTTGTCGGCGGCAAGGCTGCGCAGCAAAGGCGGCTTGCCCCAGAGCGCAGTGATGAACGCCTTCAGCTCGATCTCGGTTTCCAGGAATGTCACGCTGCCGATATCGCGCGCGATCATACGGCGCGCGAGCTCGTCCTCGAGGTGGAAGAATGCCAGCCGTCGCGCCTTGTTGCCGGATGCCAATTTCAGTCCGGCCGCGACGAAATTCTCGAAGGCGTCGATCGTGCCGGGGGCGAGAATTGCGGCGATGTTGTCTGCGGTCGGCGCAACCGATTCCGGCGCCTGCTGCGCCAGCAGATCCATCACCCGCCACCATCGCGCCAAAGCCGGGCCGCTGCCGAAGAGGCGCGAGGCAATCGGCAGCGCCTTCACCGCGGCGGTCGCAGCCTGCGCGCCGGCGTTTCGGCAGATGTCGGCCGCAATCTGGCCCGCTACCAAAAGCGGTGCGATTTCCCGATGGTCACCTGTGTTCTTGCTCGCCTCCCAATAGGCGATCAGGCAGGCGGGCCCGGCATTGACATGCGCGAGCGTCAGCACGGCGCCGGCCCAGGCTTCGAGCTCGTTCACATCGAAACGCTGCGAGAGATCGTCCCAGGCTATCAGGAACATCGGCCGCAGCGTCTCGCGTTGGAGCATCAAACGATGGATCCGGCGCGTCGCGCTGTCCTCCTCGTCGGGAGGCACCAGCTGCAGCGTGACCTGCTTGGCTGCGTTCACGGCAGGCAGGCCTGGATGGCGTCGCTGAGCGCCGCGCGGATGTCGGGGTTATCGGTGATCGGCAGCACGATGGAGGATTGCACGGCGACGTCGAGCGGCAAGCCTGCGCGCACCATCCGCCCGGCATGGATCAGCATGCGGGTGGAAGCGCCCTCGTCGAGGCCGTGGCCCGCAGATTGCGCGAGCGCTGCGCGATCGCGACCAGGATGCCGGCAAGCTCGTCATCGGTGCCGCACTCGCGGACGATGATGGCGGCTTCCGTGGTCGGCGGCGGATAGGAGAAATCGATCGCGACGAAGCGCTGCTTGGTCGATTCCTTCAGATCCTTGACCGCGCTCTGGTAGCCCGGATTGTAGGAGATCGTGAGCTGGAAATCGCCGTGCGCCGGCACGATCTCGTTGTGCTTCTCCAGCGGCAGGATGCGGCGCGCGTCGGTAAGCGGATGGATCACTACGGTGGTGTCCTGCCGCGCCTCGACGATCTCGTCGAGGTAGCAGATCGCGCCGTGGCGCACCCCGAGCGTCAGCGGCCCGTCGTGCCACACGGTTCCCTGCGGCTCCAGCAGGTAACGCCCTGCGAGATCGGCGGCAGTCATGTCCTCATGCGCTGCCACCGTGATCAGCGGCTTGCCGAGCCGCCAGGCCATGTGCTCGACGAAGCGGGTCTTGCCGCAGCCGGTCGGTCCCTTCAGCATCACCGGCAGGCGCTCGGCATAGGCGGCCTGAAAGGTCTCGATCTCATGGCCGAGCGGCTGGTAGTAGGGCTCGTCGGCGATCCGGTAGGCGTCGAGATTCATGAAACATCCTCCGTGCATGACGAAGGATTGATGCCGCGAGACCGAGCGCCACCGTCCCTCCGTGAATGGGATTGGCAGTCGTTGCCTTGGAACACGCTGCAGCATCGAAGCGTGCGAACAGGCGAATAGCGCCTTGATTCAATTACAGCCCGAAAGGCCGGACAAAACAAGCGGATTCGAGCGGATCGGCCAGATCTCCATGGGCATGTACTGCACCTGAGCGGCAGGCGAACGACGGATCCATGTCAGCAATCCAACGTGGTCTCGCGCTCCCATTGCGTGAGGTGTCGTGAAAAGTCGTTCCACTCCTGGTGCTTGAGCTTCAGATAGGCCGGCACGTATTCGCCGAGGCTGTCGCTCAATAGTCTGGAGCCTTCCAGTGCTCGTAGGGCATCGAGCAGGTTGAGCGGGAGTTTCTTGACGTCCTGCACCAGATGGCCGTCAGTGTACATGTTGATGTCGAGGCGCCTGCCGGGGTCGCGGTTGCTCTGGATGCCATCGAGCCCGGCGGCCAGGATGGCGGCCTGCATGGCATAGGGATTGGCCGCGCCGTCAGCGAGGCGCAGTTCGAACCGTCCCGCTTCAGGTATTCGGATCATGTGCGTCCGGTTGTTGCCCGAGAAGGTGACCGTGTTCGGGCTCCAGGTTGCCCCGGACAGCGTGCGCGGCGCGTTGATCCGCTTGTAGGAGTTCACCGTCGGATTGAGAATGGCCGCCAGCGCGTCGGCAGAATGAATGATGCCGCCGATAAAGGCGTATCCGATCGATGAAATGCCGAGCTCGCCCTTTTCGTCTTCAAAGAGATTCCTGTTGCCCTTCCACAGCGAGACGTGGACGTGACAGCCGTTGCCCGTAAGGCCGGAGAACGGCTTCGGCATGAAAGTCGCGCGAAGCTGATGCTTCTCGGCAATCGACTTCACCATGTATTTGAAAAAGGCGTGGCGGTCGGCGGTAACCAACGCATCGCTATAGTCCCAGTTCATCTCGAACTGGCCGTTCGCGTCCTCGTGGTCGTTCTGGTAGGGATTCCAGCCCAGTTGGAGCATGCCGTCGCAGATTTCGCTGATCACCTCGTAGCGCCGCATCAGCGCCGACTGATCGTAGCAGGGCTTGGCCTGACGATCGGAGATGTCGCCGATGTTCTCCCCGTCCGGCGAGATCAGGAAGAATTCGCATTCGACGCCGCTCTTGAGCTGAAAGCCGCGGTCGGCCGCCGTTGCGATCAGTCTCTTCAGCATATTGCGTGGCGCCTGCTCGACCAGCTTGCCGCCCATCCATGGATCGGCGGCCAGCCAGCCGACCTCCGGCTTCCAGGGAAGTTGAATCAGGCTGTCCGGATCGGGAATGGCAAGGATATCCGGATCGGCCGGCGTCATGTCGAGCCAGGTGGCGAAGCCGGCGAAACCGGCGCCGTTCCTCGCCATGCCTCCGATCGCTTCGGCCGGAACAAGCTTGGCACGCTGGGTGCCCAGCAGATCGGTGTAGGAAATCAGGAAGTACTTGATCTTCCGTTCTTTGGCGGCTTCAGCAAGATCGATCGACATGGTGCCTCTTCATCAGCGGTAAGTGTCAGTATCGGTCCCGGCCAGGAGTCCAATTGGTGCCGACGAGCGGAACGCGCGCGATCGCAGCCGCTTCGACGGTGAGTGCGACAAGGTCTTCAGGTTCGAGATTGTGGACGTGGTTCTTGCCGCAGGCGCGTGCGATTGTCTGCGTTTCCAGCGTAAGAACGGACAGGAAGTTGGCAAGCCGCCGCCCCGCGACGACCGGATCGAGGCGCTTTGCAAGCTCCGGATCCTGCGTGGTGATGCCCGCCGGATCCAATCCCTCATGCCAGTCGTCATAGGCGCCGGCCGTCGTACCGAGCTTGTTGTATTCGCTTTCGAGCGCCGGGTTATTGTCGCCCAGCGCGATCAGCGCCGCCGTGCCGATCGCGACCGCGTCGGCTCCGAGGGCGAGCGCCTTGGCGACGTCGGCGCCGTTGCGAATGCCGCCGGAGATGATCAACTGCACCTTGCGGTGCATGCCCAGTTCCTGGAGCGCCTCCACCGCGGGGCGCACCGCCGCCAGCGTCGGAATACCGACGTTCTCGATGAAGACCTCCTGCGTGGCGGCCGTTCCGCCCTGCATGCCGTCGATCACGACGACATCCGCACCGGCCTTCACGGCCAGGGCCGTGTCGTAATACGGGCGGCTCGCCCCAACCTTCACGTAGATCGGCTTCTCCCAATCGGTGATTTCGCGCAGCTCCTCGATCTTGATCTCGAGGTCATCGGGGCCGGTCCAGTCGGGGTGACGGGAGGCGGAACGCTGATCGATGCCTTCCGGCAGCGTGCGCATCTCGGCCACGCGCCTGGAGATCTTCTGTCCCAGCAGCATGCCGCCGCCGCCAGGCTTGGCGCCCTGGCTGACCACGATCTCGATGGCATCGGCGCGGCGCAGATCGTCGGGGTTCATTCCGTAGCGTGAAGGGAGATATTGGTAGACGAGGAGCGACGAATGAGCGCGCTCCTCGTTGGTCATGCCGCCGTCGCCGGTCGTCGTGCTGGTTCCGACCGCGCTGGCACCGCGGCCGAGCGCTTCCTTTGCCGTGCTCGACAATGCGCCGAAGCTCATGCCGGCAATGGTGACGGGCGTCTTGAGGTGGATCGGCTTTTTCGCAAAGCGAGAGCCGAGCACGACGTCGGTGCCACACTTTTCGCGATAACCCTCCAACGGATAGCGCGATATGGAGGCGCCGAGAAACAGCAGGTCGTCGAAATGCGGTACCCGTCGCTTGGCGCCGCCGCCGCGGATGTCATAGATGCCGGTGGCCGCGGCGCGCTGAATCTCAGAAATCGTGTAGCGGTCGAAGGTTGCTGAGAAGCGCGGTTCCGTTCTTATCGGTTTTGGGGCTGCCATCGTCTGCCGTCAGTAGGATGCAATGTTGTCGATGTGGAAGTTGTAGAGACGGCGTGCCGACCCATACATGCGAAACTCGTCGAGGTTGGCGCCTTCGACGCCGGCCCGGTGGAGCAGTGCGGCGAGGCGGGCCTTGTCCTCCTTCGCCATCGGCTTTTCGATACAGTCGGCGCCGAGACTCTTCACCTTTCCCCGCACGAAGATGGTCGCTTCGTAGATGGAATCGCCGAGGGCCTCTCCGGCATCGCCGAAGACGACGAGGTTGCCGGCCTGGGCCATGAAAGCGCTCATGGCGCCGATCGAACCCTTGACGATGATATCGATGCCCTTCATCGAGATTCCGCAGCGTGCGGCTGCGTCACCATCGACGATCAGCAGTCCGCCGTGACCGGTGGCGCCGGCGGATTGGCTCGCATCGCCCATCACATGAACGACGCCCGACATCATGTTCTCTGCGACGCCCGTTCCGGCATTGCCGTGAATGCGGATCGACGCCTGCTTGTTCATACCGCCGCAGTAATAGCCGACATGTCCGTTGATATCGATTTCGATGGGTGCATCGACGCCCGTTCCGATCGCATGCTTGCCGTTGGAGTTGCTGACTTCCCACAGGGTCTCGTTGGTATCAGGTACGAGACGGTGCAGCGCCGCGTTGAGTTCTCGGACTGTTTGCCGCTCCAGATCGATCACGGGCATTATCGACGTTCCCAAGCGTAGACGGTCGCCGGTTCGGGCTCGAAGACGCGGGCGTTCTCGATGCCTGGCAACGCCGAGAGGGCGCGAAACTCGGAGCCAAATGCGACATAGTCATCGGACTCGGCAAGGATGGCCGGTTTGCAGGCGATCGGATCGCGGAGCACGGCGAAGCCGTCGCGGGTACCGACGACGAAGGTGAAGAAGCCGTCGAGTGCGACAAGGCTGGACGTCAACGCCTGCTTGAGGCTGTCGCCTTCGCGCATCCGCCACGTCAGATAGCCCGCGGCCACCTCGGAATCGTTCTCGGTCTCGAAGACGAAACCTTCGCGCTTGAGGCCGCGCCGGACCGCGTTGTGGTTGGAGAGCGAACCATTGTGGACGAGGCACTGGTCGGCGCCCGTCGAGAAGGGGTGAGCGCCATTAGTGGTGACCGCCGATTCAGTCGCCATGCGCGTATGGCCGATGCCGTGGGTGCCTTGCATCGCGGGCAGCGAGAACTGGTCGGCGACGCGCTCCGGCAGGCCGACCTCCTTGTAGATCTCCATCCGGGAGCCGGCGCTGACGAGATGTATCTCGGGATGATGCTCGCGCAGCCAGGCCAGGGCCTGCGCCTGTTGCTCACGGGGTATCGTCACCACGACATGATTGGAGCGCCGCACCAGATCGACCGGCGCTTTCAGCACCGCGCCGAGCGTCCTCGCCAGATCGCGGTCCACGGCCGCGTCGGCGGCGCGCAGCGTCAGCTTGATGAGATCGTCGGCCCCTGCGCCATAGATCGCTATGCCTGCGCTGTCCGGACCGCGGGCCGACATCGTCGCGAGCATGCGCGAAAGGTGTTCGCCCAGCTCCGGCTGAAGCTGTTCGTTCTTGAGAAACAATCCGACAATGCCGCACATGTGCTGCTCCCTGACCTGGAGAGCAAATGTAGCAGCTTCGGACGCTTCGTCAATCGTGAGGAATAAGTTTTTCCTGATAAGAAATTGGGCGCGATGAGGCAGAATTAGGCGGGGCGCCGCGGATACACGATGATCGAGAGGTAAGTCATCGGCCGCTTCACCAGCACTTCGGGCCCATGCAGCGCGCCGGAGTCGAACAGCATGGAATCGCCCGGGCGTAACCGGTAGCTCTTGTTACCGTGACGGTAGATCACCTCGCCAGTGAGCATGTAGATGAACTCTGTGCCGGCGTGCTGGAATCCCGTATAGGCCTCGGCTTCCTCCTTCAGCGTGATGAGGTAGGGCTCGACGACGACGTCCTCGCCGCTCACATGTCCGAGCAGTTGGTACACATGTCCCACCTTGGTGCCGCGTCGTTCGATGACCACGCCTTGCTTGGCGCGAACGAAGGAGCAGTCGCGCCGCTCCTCGGATGCCGCGAACAGTAAACTAAGCGGCACAGTAAGCGCGTTCGCGATCGACTGTAGCGTGGAAAGCGACGGCGAAATCTGGCCGTTCTCGATTTTCGAAAGCATGCCGGCCGAGATGTTCGCGGCGCTCGCCAGATCAAGCACCGAGAGATCCTGCTGACGTCGGGTATCCCTGATCTTCGCGCCAAGCGCGCGCTCCAGACTTCGGCTGCTTTCGACCGGCGCATTCGAGCCCGTGCGGTAGTCCGAATTCTCGATGACCGTTTCCTTCGGCGTTGCCGCGCTCTTTCTTTTCATCTGCATGTTATCCCGTTCTTATCAGCGCAAGTCGTAACACGATGGCAGGCGGAGGCGGTAAGAATTTTTCAGCCCGCAACCGCGACGTGTGACTTGGCATCTGACTTGGCGCCGCGCCGCGGCTCGTCGGCTCGCAGAACTTCCGAACGATGTCGCGATCAATCGCGGCTGTGCAGTTGCGTCGCCCGACGCAGTAAAAACCGAGCTGTCCTCATTGTAACTGTCAGTGCACAAATTTTACTCTTGAGAAAGTTCGGGTCACTTGTATCGTTTAGAAAATAGATTTCGTGTAGAGAAAATCACTTGAGAGGCTGTTATGCGGGCAGATCGTCGTGGTTTCATGAAGGCAACGCTCGGAGCTGCGACGGTCCTTGCCGCTCCATACGGGTTCGTAAAGAGCATCAATCAGGCGTGGGGAGCTCAGTCCTGGATCAAGAAGGGTGAGCCCATCAAGGTCGGACTCCTGTTTTCGCTCACCGGCGGCCTCGCGGTGCCGGAGGAGGACTCGACGCTCGTGATGCAGTACGCGATCGACGAGATCAACAAGGCCGGCGGCATCGCCGGTCAACCGATCGAGCCGGTGATCGTCGACGCGAAGTCGGACTTCAACGTCTATTCGGAGAAGACCAAGGAACTCATCCTGCGCAATCGGGTCGTCGCGCTGTTCGGCTGCTACACCTCGGCGAGCCGCAAGGCGATCCTGCCGACCGTCATGGCGCAGAACCACCTGCTTTACTACCCGACCTGCTATGAGGGCGCGGAATGCACTCAGAATACGATCTGCACCGGTCCGCTGGCGAACCAGCACTCGAAGGACCTGATCCCGTTCATGGTCCAGCAGTTCGGCAAGAAGGTCTTCTTCGTCGGCTCCAACTATGTCTGGCCGAAGGAATCCAACAAGAACGCCAAGGTCTGGCTGCAGCAGGCTGGCGGCGAACTGCTCGGTGAGGAATACATCCCGCTCGGCAGTTCGGAATTCGGCCCCGTGCTCAACAAGATCCGGGAGGCGAAGCCGAACTTCATCTTCTCGACCGTGGTCGGTGCATCCGACATCGCCTTCCACAAGCAGTTCAAGCAGGAGGGCTTCAAGGTCGACTCGATGCCGATTGCTTCGCTCACTACGGGCGAGATCGAAACCCGCGCGATGGGCAACGAGTTCGGGGCCGGCCACTTTCTCTCGGCGCCGTATTTCCAGGGGCTCGACAATCCGACCAACCACAAGTTCGTGGAGGGATTCCTGAAGAGCAAGTACGGCAAGAACGGTGTCACCCACTACAATATGGAAGAGACCTATCTTTCCGCCTACGTCTTCAAGTACGGTCTCGAAAAGGCCATCGCCAAGGTTGGCCTGGAGGAGGTGACGCCGCGCGCGATCCGCGACAGTACCGGCGGCATCAAGGTCGAGGATGCGGTTTCCCCGGAAGGACTGATCTGGATCGACGATCAGAACTTCAACGCCTGGCTGAAGCCGAAAATCGGCCAGTGCCAGGCCGACGGCAGCTTCAAGATCGTGAAGGCTTCGGCAGAGCACGTCGCGCCGGACCCGTATTCGATCTATCCGGACCTCGGCAAGTGCACGGCGGACGGCCTCAAAGCTGCCGACGGCAAAGTGCGCAAGAGCGTGATCTGAACACAGCGAAAAACAGCAGCCGTGGCGTGCGCGTCGCGCGCCACGGTCGGTCTGGAACGGAGCGAGCTATGGCGGTCGGATCGTTCTTCACGTCCTTCGATCTCAGCGCGTTCATCAACGCGCTGATCCTCGGAATCAGCATTGCCAGCATCTGGCTGATTGCTGCGTTGGGGCTCACGATCATCTATGGCGCGGTCGGCGTGATCAACATGGCCCATGGCGAGTTCATCATGCTCGGCGCCTACAGTTCGTACATGTTGCAGAGCTTCCTCGGGCTGCCTTTTCTGTTGTGCGTTCCGGCTTCTTTCCTGATCGTTGCCGCGGTCGGCCTGATCCTGGAACGCGGATTGATCCGCTACCTCTACAAACGCCCGTTGGATACGCTGCTTGCCACGTTCGGCGTATCGCTTGTGCTCATGCAGGGGGTGCGACTGATCTTCGGCAGCGATCCCAAATATCTTGCGGTACCGCCGATCTTCTCGAGCAACATCCAGTTCGCCTTCGTCAATATTTCCGTTTTCCGCGTAGTGGTGCTCCTGGTCACCATCGCGGTCGTCGTGGCGCTCTGGGCCCTGTTCTACCGGACGCGTTTCGGTGTTCAGGTGCGCGCGGTGATGCAGGACAAGGAGATGGCGGCGTCCTTCGGCGTCAATGCCGATCGCGTCTACATGCTGACCTTCGCGCTTGGCGCAGGCCTTGCCGGTCTCGCGGGATCTCTTTTCGGTGTTCTCAATATCGTTCTGCCCACGATGGGGGCGGCCTATGTGGTGCAAGCCTTCCTGGTGGTCGTGGTCGGCGGCGGCACGCTGGCGGGCAGCGTGGCAGCGGGTGGCGCGACCGGCGAACTGCAATCGATCTTCGCCTATTTCACCAACGACACTTTCGCCCGCTTCGTGCTGTTCGTGATGATCGTGGTGTTCCTCCGGATACGGCCACAGGGCTTGTTCGCGCCATCCGCAAAGCGTCGGTGAAGGCTGCGGCACCGGGATCGGGAAGGGAATGGCGAAATGAATCTCTATCACAAGGTAAGCGCGCAATGGCTGGCCTATCTGGTCTTCTATGCCGTGCTTGCAATGGTGCCTTTGGTCGTGAGCGACAATTTCCTGCTTAATCAGCTCTCGACATATGGCGTGTTCGCAATGCTCGCGCTTTCCGTCAGCCTGTGCTGGGGCTTCGGTGGCATCCTCAATCTCGGACAGGGCATTCCCTTTGGTCTTGGCGCCTACGGCATGGCGATGACCATGCAGATGCAGTCGCAAGACGAATCGAACCCGATGCCGCCCTTCATGCTCAACAACAGCCTGGATCACCTCCCGCTGTTCTGGGTACCCTTTGGCAATACGACGGTCGGCATCGTGCTGGCGCTCGTTGTCCCGACGCTGTTCTGCGCGATCTTCGGCGGGCTGATGTTCCGCGCCCGCGTGTCCGGCCCGTTCTTTGCGATCATGACGCTCGCGATGCTGAGCGCGTGGTACACGCTGATCCTCGACATTCAACCTTATACCAACGGCGTTAACGGCATCACGCCGCCGGCTGCCCTGAAGCTCGGGGAACTGGTGGTCGATCCCTATAGCCCGGGCGCCTACTGGCTGGTGCTCGGTCTGTTGATCGCCGCAACTGTGGTGGCCAAGCTGATGACGCTCAGCCGGTTCGGCCTCGTCGTACAGTCGATCCGCAATGACGCCGAGCGGGTCCGCTTCCTCGGCTACAATGTTGCCGGCTACGAGACCGCCATCTACACCGTGTCCGGCCTCTTTGCTGCCGTGGCCGGCTGCTGCTGGGTCATCCTGACGCAATATGTCTCGCCGGCACAGTTCGATACCACCTTCAGCCTTTCGATAGTGATCTGGGCCGGCATCGGCGGGCGCATGTCGCTGATGGGCGCCATCCTCGGTGCCTTCCTGATCCAGGGCGCGCAGAGCTATCTGGGCGACGCGTTCCTCAATACCTGGCTCCTGATCCTCGGCGGATTCTTCATCCTGGTCGTGCGCTTCCTGCCGAAGGGACTGATCGGGCTGGTCGAAAGTGCGCTGGGCCGGATCTCGATCGGCTCGAAGAAGGGCGGCAACGGCGTTTCCGCCCCGCGCCTCTATCCGCAGCCAGGCGAGTAGGGGGCGGTCATGGGGTTCCTGGAAATCCGCAACCTCTGCAAGAGCTTCGACACCGTCTCGGTGATCAACGACTTCAGCTTCGAGCTCGTGGAACAAACGCTGTGCTGCCTCGTCGGGCCGAACGGCGCCGGCAAGACCACGACCATGGACCTGATCACCGGCCGGCAGAAGCCGACCTCGGGCCGGATTCTGTTCTGCGATGACGATATCACCGGTCTCGACGAGCACGAGATCGCCCGGCGCGGCATCGGCCGCAAATTCCAGGTGCCCGCGGTGTTCCGCGATCTGAAGGTACGGCAGAACCTCGAAGTCGCTTACAGCCGCAGCACCAACCCGCTGAAGGATTTCTTCCGCTTCAGGGAGCCGTTCTTCGCCGAGAAGCTCGAGGAGATCCTCGCGCTGACGGGGCTTGGCAACCGCCTGAACGTCGAAGCGGGCATCCTGTCGCACGGCGAGACCCAGTGGCTCGAGATCGGGATGGTGCTGATGCAGAATCCGCGCCTTCTTCTGTTGGACGAACCGGTCGCCGGCATGACCGAATCCGAGATCGAGAAGACCGCTGAGATATTCAACCGCCTCAAGCAGACCAACACGCTCGTCGTCGTCGAGCACGACATGGCCTTCGTCCGCCAGATCGCCGACATGGTCACGGTGATGCATATGGGCAGCTTGCTCGCCCATGGATCGATCGGCGACATCGAGGCCAATGAACGCGTGCGCGAGGTCTATCTCGGCGAGACGGAGGACGCGTGACCATGTTGCTGTCGATGGACCGCGTCACCTCCTATTACGGCAAGACGCCAATCCTGAAGGATTTCTCCTTCGGCGTGGAAGAGGGCAGGTGCCTCTGTGTGCTCGGCCGCAATGGCGTCGGCAAGACCACGTTGATGCGAACGATTATGGGCCTGACCGACAGGTCGGTTGGCGAGATCACCATCGAGGGGCAGGACATTGCGTCCTCGCCAACCCATCTCCGGGCCAGGCTCGGTATCGGTTACGTGCCGCAGGGGCGCGGAATTCTCTCGGAGTTCACCGTCCGAGAGAACATTCTCCTGGGCACCTTCGCACGCCACGATGGCCGTCCCGAGATTCCCGAGCTTTGCCTCCAGATGTTCCCCTATCTGAAGGCCAATCTCGACCGCCGGGCAGGCCTCCTGTCCGGCGGACAGAAACAGCAGCTTGCGATTGCTCGCGCGCTGGCGGTCGATCCGAAGATCCTTCTGCTCGACGAGCCCACCGAGGGCATCCAGCCCAATATCGTGCATGAGATCGGCGAAACCTTGCTGACGCTCAACCGCAAGCTCGGCATCACGCTTCTCCTGACCGAGCAGCACATCCGCGTGGCTCGGCGGCTGGGGGATGCATTCCTCATGGTCGACAATGGACGCGTGGTCGCCGGCGGCCCGATGGCCGAACTCACCGATGACGTGATCCACAAGTATCTCACCATCTAGTCAACACGGAGCAGATAGATGATTCCGATACCCCGGCCCTCTTCGTCCGATGCGCAGCGCATGATCAAGGAGCACAAGGAATGCATCGACTCCATGAAGGGGGTCGCCGGCAACAGCGTGCTCAAATGCGCGACGCCGGGCGACACCACCACGGTCACGGGAGGCATTCACGAGGACTTCCAGCTCAATCGCGTCCTGCTGCGCATGCGGGCGCAGCCGGCGAAAGGCAAGCTCGTCGTCGTCTGCACCAAGGTCGAAAAGGAGTGGCGCATCGCCCGCCTTTCCGGCATCCGCGGCGTGCCGCCGGAATTCATCAACGACAAGGTCTATGACAATGAGCAGGACCCGCAGCATGACATCTTTCTGATGCGGCTGGAGGAGTTCGCTGAGTACGACGGTTTCCCGGAACACTTCCGCGAGGGGTGGAAACGCCGAGACGACATGTGGGCGACGACCTGAAGGTTCAATGAGAAAAGTCAACTGTTGAGGGCACAATCATGAGTTGGATGACGATCACCGGCTACGCTGACAAGTTCAGCGTCCATCCGGGAGACACCATCAAGTTTTTTGTCAATTGCGACGGACGGGCCGACTACCAGGCGGAGATCGTCAAGATGATCCATGCCGACACCAATCCGCGCGGACCGGGATTCATCGAGGAGAAGATCCAGGCTTCCTGCAACGGCACGTACAAGGGCATGAAGCAGGAGATCTACAGCGGCTCGTACGGATTCGTGGTCGACAAGCCGCAATTCCGTCTGGAAAGCGTAACGCTGCAGTGCTGGATCTGGCCGACCGCGCCGAAGACGCATCCCAAATACTGGAAGCACGGCGCGCAGGGCTTGGTCACCAAGTGGCACGACGGCAACGGATACGGGCTCTTCATCAACGAAGCGGGCTGCGTCGAATTCCGCGTCAACGACCAGGTCATCACCACCGGCGCGCCGCTTCGCGATCATGCCTGGCACTTCGTGGCGGCGTCGTTCGATGCCAAGACCGGAGAAGCCATTCTCTATCACGAGCCGCAGATCGTCTACGCACTTGATCCGGAGATACCACCGGTCACGAAGAAACTCTCGACCAAGCTCACCTATGCGCCGGGAACGCCGGCCGTGATCGCCGGCTATTGCGGCTCGTTCAGCGACGCCCCGCAGGGCAAGGCTTCGGTGCCGGCGGGCATCCTCATCAAGGGACATTACAACGGCAAGATCGACAGTCCGCGGATCTGCAACAGGGCGCTGAGCCGGCTCGAGATCGAGACCATGAAGCTCGGTGCGCAACCGGGTCTCAGCGAGCGGCGCAATTCGGGCCCGACCGGCAAGCTCTCCGAGGCCATCGTCGCATCATGGGATTTCTCCGACGGGATCAACACTCTGGTCGGGAAAGACAAGGGGCCATATTTGTTCCATGCCACGATCGTCAATTGCCCAACCCGGGCGATGACCGGCTACAACTGGGAAGGCCAGGTGTTCGACTGGAAGGTCGCACCGGAACAATACGGCGCCATCCATTTCCATGACGACGATATCGATGACGCCCGCTGGAGCACGAGCTTCGAGTGGAACGTGCCGAAGGGCACGGGCAGCAAGTTCTACGCCGCGAAGCTGACGGCGAAGGACGGAAGCGAGGACTACATCCCGTTCTGGGTGGTGCCTCGCGTCGGCGAAGAGACCGCGAAGATCGCCTTCATGGTGCCGACCATCAGCTACATGGCCTATGCCAACGAGCATCTCGCCAACAATGCCGGCGGCGCCGAACTGCTGGTCTATCGGGTGCCGATCATGCAGCAGCAGAACATGTTCCTGTCGGAGCATCGCGAATACGGTGGATCGATCTACGACACTCACACCGATGGCAGCGGTCTTTGCCTGTCGTCGCGGCTGCGGCCGATCCTCAGCATCCGGCCGAAGTACGATCACTTCCTGGCGCAGGCACCCTGGCAATACCCGGCCGATCTGCACATGATCTACTGGCTGGAGAAGAAGGGCTACGAGTATGACGTGATCACCGACGAGGACGTCACCTATGATGGCCTTGCGCGGCTTGAGAATTACAACGTTATCATCACCGGCTCGCATCCCGAGCACAACAGCGGACCGCAGCTCGATGCGCTCCACAACTACATGCAGCGCGGCGGCCGCTTCATGTATATGGGCGCGGACGGCTGGTACTGGGTGCACTCCTATCATCCCGCATATGACGGACAGGGTCGCGGCATCGTCACGGAGATGAGGCGCTGCGAAAGCGGCATTCGCACCTGGCGTGCCGATCCCGGCGAATATTATCACCAGGGCACGGGCGAACTCGGCGGCATGTGGCGGTTCCGCGGACGCTATCTGCATACGGTAGCCGGCACGGGCATGTCGTCGGAAGGTTTCGACATCTCGACCTACTATTCGAGGACTCCGGAGAGCAACGACACGCGCGTAGCCTGGGCCTTCGAGGGCATCTCCTACGACGAGAAGCTCGGCAATTTCGGTCTCGTCGGCGGCGGCGCCGCGGGCACCGAGCTCGACATCGTGGATACCATGCTCGGCAGCCCGCCGCACACGCTGGTGGTGGCAACCTCCGCAGGCCGCCACACAGAAGGCTATCTGCTGGTCATGGAGGACTACGGCTTCAACCAGCAGGGCCTTGACGGAACTCAGCACCCGCGCGTGCGCTCCGACATCGCCTATCATGAGACGCCAAACGGTGGCGGATCGTTCGCGTTCTCGTCGATCGCCTTCTGCGGCGCGCTGCCCTGGAACAACGGCGACAACAACATCTCGACGCTGGTCGGCAACGTACTGAACCGCTTCATGCAGGACGGTCCATTGCCGATGCCAGATCCGGAGGCGATCATCCATCGTGGCCGCGCCGACTACGACCAGCCGATGAACAAGGCGCGCAAGTAGCGCAGGAGAGGACGACGAAGGCGGCGCGGGTTTTTGCCAGCGCCGCCTCCGTGACGGAGGCGCAACGATGCTGACTCATCCGGATACGGTCTATATCGACGCGGGTATCGATTTCCTCGATCCCCGGCTCTATTCATCGTGTCGCGCGCCGTTCGGGCTCGCGACGATGCTTCCCCGCCGCGCCTATACATCGGAGGTGTTCGAGCGCCTCGAGAACGAAAAGGTCTGGACGCGGGACTGGGTCTGCATCGGCACGTCGCCCGAAATCCCCGATCCGCTCGATCTGCTTCCCTACACGATCGGCCAGCACGCGATCCACGTTCAGCGATTGCCCGATGGCGGTTTGCAGGGACGGTTCAACAAGGCGCAGCACGGCGGCTGCCGGACGATACCGGCACAGTGCCGCACCGGCAAGAAGACCAGATGTTCCTACACCTCCTGCGGATTCAGCCGCGACCGCGACGTCATCCTCGCCAACGCCCTCGCCGAGATGTCGCCGCAGATGGGTCAGTATCTCGGTGCCGTGCCGGAGCGCCTTCTGCCGGTGAAGGTCAGGACCTCTGGCCCGCTGATCTTCGCGAACATCGATCCGACGCTGGACGCCGAACAGCGGCCGCTGCTTCCGGAATGGACGGAGAACCTTGTGCGCCTGGAAGGTCACTGGCAGGAACACCGTTCGAACTGGAAGCTTGCGGGTGCGACGATCGTCGACATCGCGCGCTCCAGCCTCGCCGGTGGCGGCGCCACCAACCATGTCAGCGCCGAATGGACGTTTCCCAATCTCGTTCTTGTCCGGTCCCGCTACGCAACCCTTGTGGTGGTGTTGCAGCCGACCGCACTGGACCAGACGCTCTGGCGGCTCTCCTTCTTCAGCCCGCCTGAGCTCTCGCGTTCCGCACATGAGGCCGCATGCGGCGGCCTCATGCGCCTGCTCGACCAGGCCGCCGGGCAGGCGTCCTCGCTGCAGGAGAAGATTGAGCTCTCGCTCGCGTCGGATCCGTCCGAGTCAAGCCGCGCCGGCTGGCTGTTCAACCAGGCCTTGATTGAGCGGGTCACCCGACATCATGTCGCCTACTGGAGTGCCCCCTTGATGCGAGCTTGAAGGGAGGAGGTGCATGGTTTTCAGCGTACAGCAGGTCAAGTACGAATTCCTCGCCTACATCAAGGAATTCGATCAGTCGTTTTCGAGCTGGTGCGTCGGCATCTCCGACGCGCCGAAACAGACGCTGTTCGAGCAGCACGGCGTGCGTGCCGACGCGGATCCCTGGCTTTACAAGCAGCTCCTGACTCACCGGGCGGCGCGCACGGTCTATGATTATTTCGTGGGTCATCTGAAGACGGCGGGCGTCCAGCCGGCGGGCGACTCCAACGATTTCGACTGTGTGTATCTGTTCAAGATGGCACCCCATACGCGTCAATGAGGAGAAGCCCATGCTGACCACCGCCGATGGAGAAGCCGCCTTTATCGATCGCGACTACGCGAAAGCGCGCGAAATCTGGGAGCCGCTCGCCGAACGGGGCGATGCCGAGGCCGAGGCATGGCTCGGTTCGCTCTATGCCAACGGGTTCGGGATCGAGAAGGATCCGACGCGCGCCTTCGCGCTGTATCTGCGCGCGGCCGAGAAAGGCAATCCGCTCGCGGCGAACAATGTCGGAGCGATGTATGCCAAGGGCGAGGGCGTCGCGACCGATGCGGTGCGGGCGGCGTCATGGTTTCACCGGGCCGCCGAACAGGGCGATGCGCTGGGCCAGTTCAACTACGCCGTCGTGCTCACCAAGGGACAGGGCGTGGACGCTGATATGAAGCAGGCGGTGGAATGGTATCGCCGGGCCGCCGAGCGGGGACATTACCCGTCGCAGGGACGACTCGGCTATTGCTACGCCGAGGGACTCGGCGTTGCCGCCGATCCGATCGAGGCGTTTGTCTGGCTCAGCGCGGCGGCACAGCACGGCGTCGGGCTTGCGATGGCCGAGCTCGAAGAGTTGGTACGTGGCATGGGCGAGGAGCAGAAGCGCGAAGCGCGGCGTCGCCTTGCCGAGCGGCTCAGTGCGCGAAACGCAGCGCGGCTGTCGGCCTGAGTATTGAGGCGGCCGCGCGGCTTCGGCACGAGGTCGCCCCAACCGCGGTGAGCTGCCTACTTGCCGCGCCCGCCGGCGGCCAGCAGGGTATTCTGCAGCAGGCAGGCGATCGTCATCGGCCCGACGCCGCCCGGAACGGGCGTGATCGCACCGGCGATATGCCGGGCCTCTTCAAAGGCGACGTCGCCGACCAAGCGTCCCTTCGCTGCGCCTGCGGTGGGCAGCCGGTTGATGCCGACATCGATCACGATCGCGCCGGGCTTGATCCAGTCGCCGCGGACCATTTCCGGCCGGCCGACGGCCGCGATCAATATGTCGGCCTGGCGGCAGACGGCCGGCAGGTCGCGACTGCGCGAATGGGTCATCGTCACCGTGCAGTCGGCCTGCAGCAACAGTTGCGCGATCGGCTTGCCGACGATGTTCGATCGTCCCACCACGACGGCGTGCAGGCCGCGCAGGTCGGTTGCAACGGTTTGCAGCAGCATCATGCAGCCGAGCGGCGTGCAGGGCACAAGGCTGGGCAGGCCCCGCATCAGGCGTCCGGCATTTTCCGGATGGAAGCCGTCGACGTCCTTGGCCGGATCGACGGCGCGGATGACGCCGTCCGTGTCGATATGTTGCGGCAGCGGAAGCTGCACGGCCAGTCCGGGAATGCAACGGCGCTGCTCCTTCCAGCGTGCGATCTCGGCTGCGATCTGAAGGCGCTGCCGCTCCGCCGCCGCATTGCCGTCAATGATGGTCGCTGTCATCGTTCAATCCCTGAAGACCACGGTCCGGACGCCGTTGAGAATGACGCGGCCGTCGATATGCCAGAACACCGCCCGGGACAGCACGCGCCGCTCTATGTCGCGTCCCTTGCGGACTAGGTCGTCCGGCTGATCCTGATGCGAGATGCGCTCGACGTCCTGCTCGATGATCGGCCCTTCGTCGAGATCGGCCGTCACGTAGTGCGCGGTCGCCCCGATCAGCTTGACGCCACGGTTGTGGGCCTGGTGGTAGGGCCTCGCACCCTTGAAGCCCGGCAGGAAGGAATGGTGGATGTTGATGCAGCGTCCGGCGAGCTTGGCCGACAACTCGTCCGAGAGGATCTGCATGTAGCGCGCGAGGACGACGAGATCGACCTTTCGTTCCTCCACGATCTTCCAGATCGCAGCTTCCTGTTGCGGCTTGGTCCGCGGAGTGACTGGGAGATGGTCGAAGGGAATGCCGGTCAAGTCGTGATGGATGTAGGTCTCGCGCGGATGGTTCGAGACGATGCCTGCGATGTCGATCGCGAGCTCGCCGATCCGCCAGCGATAGAGCAGGTCGGCAAGGCAATGATCGAAGCGCGAAACCAGGATCAGGAGCCGCGGCCGTTCGGCCTGGGTACGCATCGTCCATTTCATCTGCAGGCTGTCCGCGAGTGACAGAAGCGCCTCATGAAAGGCGGCGATCTCGCCGCTGGCTACGAAGTTGAACCGGATGCGGGCGAAGAAGATGTTGGTCTCGACGTCGTCATATTGATGCGCCTCCTGGATGTTTCCACCGCATTCGAACAGGGCGCGGGCGACGGCGGCGACGATGCCGGGGCGGTTCGGGCAAGAGAATGTCAGGATATGGCTGTTGGTCGGCATGGCGGATTGCTTCGGCGCTGAAGGTGTGAGGTCCTGATGAGAAGCTATTGCTGGACTGCCCCTTGCCATTGGCAGCCGAATTCGGCTGCGCTGCTCGCGAACCACTCCCAGAAGCTTTGGGAGAGGCTACGGAACAGGGCGATCTCGAAACAGGCGCTGCCGTCCGCGCCATCGTCGCACCGCCAGATGGTGGCGCCGATATGCGAGACGATCGTGGTGGCCGCGTCGCCTGGCTTGAACGCGCGCGGATCCAGGTCGATGGGGAAGCCTTTGGCGAGCGTGTCCCGGATGGCGGGACCGCCGACGCGAAACACCACATAGCCGCCGCTTTGATCGGATACAGAGGCGAGCGGCGCGACGAGCGCCCGGAGCGAGCCGCTGAACACGTGGCCACCGCCTTCGCTCAATGCCAGCCAATGATGTGGACCGATGCCGGTGAAGGATGCGGAGCCGGCGCGCACGATGGCGGGCCGACCAGGCAGCTCGAGCAGGAAATGCTGTCGGATGCGTTCTCGCAAGGATGCGTCCTGCCCGTGGCGCGCCTGCATGGTGGCGATCCCAAGACCGCAGCGCTCGGTGATCGTCACGCCGCCGCCGGGCTGCTGCGGCAGACCTGCAGCCAGCAAGGCCGGCAGCCCGGAGAGTGCCATGTCAGCCATGGAGACGCTTTCCTTCGGGATCAAAGAAGATGGGGGAGACCAGTTCGATCTCAGTGTCGCCGCCGCGTACCGGATCATAGGCGCGCAGGCGTTGTCCGATCCGTGCCGGCCCGCGCTTGATGAAGCCGAGACCGATCCAGTGTCCGAGCATCGGCGAGAAAGCGACCGACGTGACATAGCCTTGGTCGTTCTCCATGGTCGCCTGGGCTCCTGGCGCCAGAACATGCGCGCCGGCGCGAAGCCGCGTGGCCTTGTCGATGGGCTGGATCCCGACCAGCGCCGGCCGCTCCGGGTCGACGAGTCCAGGGCGCTCCGCCAGCACGCGGCCGATAAAATCCTTCTTCTTCGACATCATGCGACCAAGGCCCAGATCGGCCGCAGTCGTCATGCCGTTGAGTTCGTTGCCGGCGACGTGTCCTTTCTCGATGCGCATCACGCCGAGCGCTTCGGTGCCGTAGGGGATGACGCCGAATTCGGAGCCGGCTTCCATGATCGCTCGAATCGAGGCGTCGCCGAAATTGGCGGGCACTGCGAGTTCATAGGCAAGCTCGCCCGAGAAGGAGACGCGGAAGATTCGCGTGAGCACGCCGCGCCAGATGAATTCGGCGCAGCCGAGATAGGGCAGGGCCGCGTCGGAGACGTCGAACGCGTCGCCCAGCAGGCGCTCCAGCAGCGCCCGCGAGCAAGGACCGGCAATCGAATATTGTGCCCATTGCTCTGTTACGGAGACGAGCTGCACGTCGAGCTCGGGCCAAAGCACCTGGCGGGCATGCTCCAGGTGCTGCATGATCTTGCCCGCATTGGCCGTGGTCGTCGACATCACGAAATGGTCGTCGGCAAACCGGGCGGAGGTCCCGTCGTCCATTGCGATGCCGTCTTCGCGCAGCATCAGGCCGTAGCGAACCTTCCCGACCGGCACGGTCGAGAACATGTTGGCGTAGATCCGGTCGAGGAAACGGCCGGCATCGGCGCCCTGGATATCAATCTTGCCGAGGGTCGAGACATCGCACACCCCGACCCTTGAGCGGGTCTCCCTGACTTCGCGCGAGACGGTTGTTAGCCAGTCGGCTTCGCCCGGTTTCGCGAACCACTGCGCCCGCAGCCACTGGCCGGTTTCGACGAAGCTTGCACCCTGCTGTTCGGCCCAGCGATGTCCGGCGGTGAGGCGGGTCGGCCTGAAGTGCCTGCCTCGATGATGTCCGGCGAATGCGCCGATCGCCACCGGCGTGTAGGGTGGGCGGAACACGGTGGTCCCGACCTCCGATATCGGCCGCCCGGTCAATTGCGCCATCATCGCGTGGCCGTTGACGTTCGAGGTCTTGCCCTGGTCGGTGGCCATGCCGAGCGTCGTATAGCGCTTCAGCAGCTCGACTGACTTGAATCCCTCACGCGCGGCGAGTGCGACATCCTCGCTGGTCACATCGTTCTGGAAATCGACAAAGGCCTTCGAGCGGGAGGCGGCGACATGCCAGAACGGCCTGACGCCGATATGGTCGTCATCGGCTTTGGGCAGGGGCTGAGGTCGTGCCACAAATCCTGCCGCCTCCGCCGCAGCAGTCCCTGCCGCCATGCCTGCACGCAACGCGTCCGCCAGCGTGAATCTGCCGCCCGCCGCGCCTGCCACCGTCATGCCGGGAGGCGCCTTGCCCGGGACGAACGCCGCCAGCGCATCCGACCAGTCCGGCCGTCCGCCGAGATGGGTGGTCAGGCCCAGATTGGGATTCCAGCCGCCCGACACCGCGAGCAGGTCGACCGCAAGCTTGCGCGTCTGCCCGTCTGCGCTGCGAACGGAAATGGCTCTCAGTTCATGCGTTCCATGCGTATCGAGCACCTGCGCGCCACGAAAGATCGCAATTCCCCCAAGCTTGGCTTTGTTCTCCAGGTGCGGGTCGATCTCCGTCCGCGTGTCGAGGATCGCCTCGACCTGAACGCCGGCCTTTCCGAGGTCGAGCGCCGTCGTCCAGGCGTCGTCGGAGTTCGCGAAGACGGCCGCCCGTCTTCCCGGGGCTACCGCGAACCGGTTCAGGTAGGTCCGCACGGCCGAAGCCATCATCACGCCGGGCCGGTCGTTGCCGCCGAAAACGATGTGCCGTTCGATCGCGCCCGATGCCAGCACGCTTTGTCCGGCGACGATCTTCCACAGCCGCTGGCGCGGCTGGTGCGGCGGCGGTGACGGAAGATGATCCGCCACGCGCTCTACCGCGCCGAAGGTACGGCCGTCATAGGCACCGAACACGGTGGTCCGGCGCAGCACCCGCACATTCGTCATCGCGTCGAGTTCGGCCGTTGTGTGCTGCGCCCAGGTCGAGCCCGGGTGGTCGTCGATCTCCCGCGCATCGCCGTTAAGCCGGCCGCCCGGGACGTAGTCCTCGTCGCACAAGATCACGCGGGCGCCGGCGCGCCCGGCCCCGAGTGCGGCAGCAAGGCCGGCCGGTCCGCCGCCGATGACGAGAAGATCGCAGAAGCCACGCATCTTCTCGTAGCTGTCGGGATCGGCCTCGCCACTGGCGCGCCCGAGGCCGGCGGCGCGGCGGATCGCAGGCTCATAGACCTTTTCCCAGAACGAGGCCGGCCACATGAAGGTCTTGTAGTAGAAGCCTGCGGCGAACAGCGGCGAGAACAGCGAATTGATCGCGCTAACATCGAATTTCAGGGACGGCCAGCGATTCTGGCTTTGCGCTTCCAGCCCGTCGAACAGTTCGACCGTCGTCGCACGCGTATTGGGCTCGCGGCGCGATCCCTTCCGCAGTTCGACGAGCGCATTGGGCTCTTCCGGGCCTGCGGTGAGGATGCCGCGCGGCCGATGATATTTGAACGATCGGCCGAGCAGCTTGACGCCGTTGCCGAGCAGTGCCGAAGCGAGCGTATCGCCGGCATAGCCGCCATATGTCCTGCCGTCGAACGAGAAAAGTAGCCGCCGATTGCGGTCGACCAGTCCGCCTGAGCTCAACCTGTGCCGCCCCGCTCGGGATGCCGGATCGCCCATGCTCATTTCCCCGCGAAGCTCGCGCCGAGTACATCATGCGTGCGCGTGTCACGGCTGACGCGCAGCCATCCGCGGCATCCATTGGCGTGATACCAGAGCTCCTCGTGCGGGCCGGCCGGGTTGTCGGGCAGATACATCGCCTCGTAGAATCTGCGCGGAGCATCGGCGGCGGTCGGATCGGGGCGCGGAACGGGATCGCCGTAATAGACGAACTCGCTCAGGTCACGCTCACCGCAATAGGGGCAGGGGATCCGCATGTCTCTTGACCGACAGCCTCCAAGTCTCAGTGCAAATTGGGTTGAGCGCCCTGACCTTTTTCGTCGATCAGGTACCCGGTTTCGAAACGATCGAGACGATAGGCGTCGGCAACCGGATCATGCTGGTCGCGCGCCAGAAGATGCGCGAAGCACCAGCCGGATGCCGGCGTCGCCTTGAAACCGCCGTAACACCAGCCGGCATTGAGATAGAGGCCGTCGATCGGCGTCCGGTCGATGATCGGCGAACCGTCCATCGACATGTCGACCAGACCCGCCCAGGAGCGTAGCAGCCGCAGCCGCCCGATCGCGGGCATCAAGGCCATGCCGCCTTCGCACACGTCTTCGACAACAGGAAGGTTGCCGCGTTGGGCATAGGAGTTGTAGCCGTCGATGTCGCCGCCGAAGACGAGGCCGCCCTTGTCCGACTGACTGACATAGAAATGCCCCGCGCCAAAAGTGACGACGCACGGGATCAAGGGCTTGATGGCTTCCGAGACGAAGGCTTGCAGCAGGTGGCTTTCGATCGGCAACCGCAAGCCGAGCAGCCCGGCAACCCGGGAACTGCTGCCGGCGACGGCAAGTCCGACCTTGCCGCAACGGATGGTTCCCCTGGTCGTGTTGACCCCGATGACCCGATCGCCGTCGCGCAGGAAGCCCGTGACCTCGCAGTTCTGGATGATGTCGACGCCGCGATCGCTCGCGCCGCGGGCATATCCCCAGACGACCGCGTCGTGACGGGCGGTGCCACCGCGCCGCTGCAGCAGTCCGCCCTTGATGGGGAAGCGCGCGTTGTCGAAATCGAGGAATGGCAGCATGCGGCGTACAGCGTCCGCATCGAGCATCTCGGCGTCCGCGCCAGCCAGGCGCATGGCGTTGCCGCGCCGACCAAACGCATCGCGTTGCGCATCCGAATGATAGACATTCAGTACGCCGCGCTGGCTCACCATGGCGTTATAGTTCAGGTCCTGCTCCAGGCCCTCCCACAGCTTCATCGACCATTCGTAGAAGGGCTCGTTGCCGGGCAGAAGGTAGTTGGAGCGGATGATCGTCGTGTTACGTCCGGCGTTGCCGGATCCGATCCAGCCCTTCTCGATGACTGCGACGTTGCGCACACCGTGCTGCTTCGCAAGATAATAGGCCGTTGCGAGCCCGTGCCCGCCCCCACCGACAATGACGATGTCGTAGCTCGAGCGAGGTTCGGCATCGCGCCATACGGGCCGCCAGTCGCGATTGCCGCGAAGGGCCTGGCGGGCGAGGGCGAAAAGCGAATAGCGCATGAGTGGGTCGCTGTGGAGAGCTTGTGGACAGCAAAATGCGCTGATATCCAGGTCACCGCATGGCCAAAAACGACCAGAAATTGTCTGTTCGCGACAAACCGCGGAGCAGCCGGATTGGCTTCCTGCTGATCCCAGGATTTGCGCTGATGTCCTATGCGTCCGCCATCGAGCCGCTTCGTGCCGCCAACGTCCTGACCGGCAAGAACCTCTATCGATGGCGGCATATCGCGATCCAGGGTGACGAGATCGTCGCCTCGAACGGCGTGCGTATCCAGGCGGACGCCTCGATCGCCAATGTCGGACGGCTCGATACCATCGTCGTTTGCGCCGGCGGCAATCCGCAAGTCTTCCATCATCCGCCGACGCTTGCCTTTCTGCGCAAGGTCGCACGCCACGGCGTGAGACTGGGCGGGGTGTCGGCGGGGCCGTATCTTCTCGCCAAAGCGGGGCTGCTCGACGGCTACAGATGTACGGTGCACTGGGAGCACATCCCGGCCTTCACCGAGACCTTTCCGTTCCTTCACCTCGGCCATTCATTGTTCGAGATCGATCGCGACCGCTTCACCTGCGCCGGCGGAATTGCGGCACTCGACATGATGCATGCGCTGATCCGCATCGATCACGGGTCATCGGTCGCCGCAGCCGTCAGCGACTGGTTCCTGCAGACGGAGGTTCGCCGCGGCGAGGTTGCACAGCGCCTTTCGCCGACGGAGCGCTTCGGCGTGCATCACCCGAAGCTCGTCGCGACATTGTCGCGCATGGAGCAGAATATCGAGGTGCCGCTTGCACCGAAACGACTGGCCGGACTCGCGGGTATCTCGGTGCGCCAGCTTGAGCGTCTGTTCGCGCAACATCTCCACACCACGGTCAAAAAACGCTACCTGCAGATACGGATCGAGCGCGCGAGGCTGTTGCTCAGGCAGACCACCATGCCGGTCAGCGAGATCGCGCTTGCCACCGGCTTTTCGACCCCGATGCATTTTTCACGAACCTACCGGGGGCAGTTCGGGCTGACCCCGCGCCAGGAACGAACGGTCGACTAACTAAACGTCAGCTCGTTGTTCTCGTTAACGAGGCGGATCTGCAGGCTGCCGAGTCGGGTTTCCTGCGGGCCTGCCTGTCATCGTGAATCGCCTGTCGATCCGCGGGTGCCGCGCGTCGGTCTTTCGACTGCGGGTGGTTGCTTGCGCCGGCGAAAGGGATTGTAATCGAGCCAATCCGACGCAAAACGAAATCGGGAGCAGGAAACGATGGGAGAGGCCAAAACCCATTACGAGGTGATCGTCGTCGGCGCCGGCGTGGCGGGCATTTACCAGATCAAGCGGCTCGTCGAGCTCGGCATCGACGCCATCGTACTCGATTCGGCTGCCGGCCTCGGCGGCACCTGGTACTGGAACCGCTATCCCGGTTGCCGCTTTGATTCCGAGAGCTACACTTACGGCTTCTCGTTCTCGCGCGAACTCCTCGACGAGTGGCATTGGAAGGAGCGCTTTTCCGGCCAGCCGGAGAATTTGCGCTACCTCAACTACGTCGCCGACAAATTCGATTTGCGCAAGCATATGCAGTTCAATTGCAAGGTCGAGGCGCTGCACTTCGACGCGACGCGCGATCTGTGGCAGGTGAAGATCGGCGACGGCCGTGAGATGACGTGCCGTTTCGTGGTTCTGGCGATCGGCCTGCTTTCAGCGCCGACCATGCCGCGGCTGGAAGGCATCGGGGACTTCCAGGGCCGCTCGTTCCACACCTACTACTGGCCGCATGAGCCGGTCGATCTCGCCGGCAAGAAAGTGGCCGTGATCGGCACCGGCGCCACCGGCATTCAGTTGATCGGCGAGATCGCCGACAAGGTCGGCCGACTCACCGTATTCCAGCGCCGGCCAAACTGGACCGCGCCGCTCAACAACAGCGCGATCTCCGAGGAGGAAATGGCCGACATTCGCTCCCGTTATGACGAGATCTTTGCCGCTTGCGCCCGCACGCCGGGCGGCTTCCTGCACGGGCCCGATCGCCGCGGCTTCTACGAGGTGACGCGCGGGGAGCGGGTGGACCTGTGGGACAAGCTCTATGATGAGCCCGGCTTCGGTATCTGGCTCGCCAATTTCCGCGAAATATTCATGGACGAAGCCGCCAATGCCGAGCTGTCGCAATATATCGCCGATCGCATCCGTCGCCGCGTCAAGGATCCCAAAGTGGCCGAAAAACTAATCCCTAGGGATCACGGCTTTGGGGTGCAGCGCCTGCCGCTGGAGACGAGGTATCTTGAGGCCTATAACCGCGACAATGTGCATCTCGTCGATATCAGCCAGACGCCGCTCGTTCGCGTCACCGAGAAGGGCCTGCGTACCACCGAGCGCGACTATGACGTCGACATCATCGTCTACGCCACCGGATTCGACGCCATCACCGGCGCCTATGACCTGATCGATATCCGCGGCCTGGGCGGCGAGACGCTGGCCGGAAAATGGAAGCATGCACCATCCACCTTCCTCGGCATGCTTGTCCACGGCTTTCCCAATCTCTTGATGCCGACCGGACCGCAAAGTGCGTCCGCTTCGACCAATTTCCCGCGCGGCATCGAGAACGGCGTCAACTGGTGCATGGACCTGCTGCAATACATCTGGGACCGCGGCTACACCCGCGCCGAAGCCACGCGCGAGGCGCAGGAGCGCTGGACCGCGCATGTGGTCAAGATGTACGAGATCATGCTGATGCGCAAAGCCAAGTCATGGTTCACCGGCTACAATTCGAACGTCACCGGTCACGAAGAAGGCACCGTCCGATACTTCGTCTACAACGGCGGCACACCGAAATTCGTCGGCATCATCAACGACGTTGCGGCGAAGGGTTATCAGGAGATCGAGTTCAGCTCGCTCTCGCGTGCCAACGTACAAGCGGCGGTCGCCGGCACGCCAGCTTAGACCTCCGCCTCGTCCGAAGCGTGGCACAGATGGAAAAACAAGCTGCAAGGAGAAGAGAATGGCCGGAGTGAAACAGGATAGGGATGGCGGGGTCGGAATCCTCATATTGAACGAACCCGAGAGCCTGAACGCGATGACGCCCGATCTTGTGTGTACCGAAAACCTCACCCGAGTTGATGACGCGATGGAATCGCTTAAGCTGGCAGAATGATCGGGCTGTTGTGTTTTGCTCTGGCCGTCCTTGGGTCACCGTTCAAGTCAAAGTTGCGGCTCGAAGCGGAGAACGCGGTGCTTCGACATCAGTTGATTGTCTTAAGGCGCAGGCTGCACGGTCGCGTCCGGCTCACGAACCAGGATCGCTGGTTCTTGATCCTGCTGTATCAATGGTTCCCATCAATCCTGGAGATTCTCACCATCATCCGGCCCGAGACGCTTGTGCGTTGGCATAGGGTCGGCTTTGGCTGCTACTGGCGTTGGAACTCGCGCGCATCGGCGAGGTGATTTCCTATGTCCACAGCGTTTTTGGCGCCAATGTGCGGGCGCTGCCCGGCGGCATCGTGGTTCTGACGTAGCAAAACTTTCACAAAAAATATCGCGACGGGTGGTTGGCTGCGGTGCCTCGGCGTTCGTCTCACAATCAGACCCTGAATGCGCGGCCATCTGCGACGCAGACCCGGTGGCGCATTGCTGCCGATTTTGCTGCTGGAGACCGAGCTGATGCCGTCAACACAATCATATCTGCCATCAAAGCGACGAGATGGGCTCGGCAGCGGCGTTGGGTTGGGCACTTCAAACCGTCTCGCGATCGGACAAAACGGTATCGGTTTCTATCGTGCAGCTCTTCTTGTGGGGGTGAGTGCGGTAGCCTTGCTGTCCGCCGGTCTCGGTGCACAGGCAAGGCCGCTGGGGAGCTCGAGCGTTTCCGTGCCCGTGAATGCAACCGCGGAGCAGGCGGCGGCCGCCGCCCAGCAAGCTCAGATTGCTGCCGCGAATGCCCGCAACTCTCTCGAGCGGGCGACGCGCGCGATCGAGGCGATGCAGGCCGTGCAGGCTGCAGCGCGCAGCGCCGCGCAGCACGTGCCGACCGCCGTCCGAGCGAGCCCCCGCGCCACGATGCGAGCTCGACGATACCAGCGATGGCCATGCGCCGGTAATTCCAGATCGCGGCCGAGGTCGAACGGGTCGCTGATGTTGCCGCTGGTGCCGCTTCGCGTGCCCGGACGGCCGGCGAGTCGTTGCCGGTGTTGTCGTCGTCCTTGCCATGGCGCAAGATACATCCCGTGACGGTGATGATGCCACATTAAGCATAGAGTCAACCGCTGCTTGTGCCGGTGGCAGGTCTTGCCTACCCGTTTTCAATGGACTCGGCCAAAAATATCACCCGGTATCATGCTCTCGACAGTTGGCGTGGCATTTGCGCTTGCATGGTCGCGCTGTTTCACTTCGACGTTATCAGCCATCTGTCGTTCCTGCCGCTCACCAGAAATGCCTACCTGTTCGTCGATTTCTTCTTCGTGCTGAGCGGCTTTGTCATCGCCTCGAATTATCGTTCGCGTCTCGCTGAGGGTTTCGGCACGGGCCGGTTCCTGGTCCCGCGGCTTGGGCGGATCTATCCGCTGCATCTCGTGACCTTGCTGCTGTTCATTCCCATCGACGCTGCGAAGGACGGTATTGGCCCAAACCTCTTGCAGGCCATCGTCACCAACATTCTGCTCCTGCAGGGACTCGGCGTTAATCCGCAGAACTGGTTGAACTTCGCGAGTTGGAGCATCAGCACTGAGTTCGCCGCCTATGTGATCTTCGCCGCCGTCGTGAGCAGGATCGGGCCGGCAGCCTGGCCTTGGCTGCTTCCGATCATTGCGGGGCCGGTTGTGCTCGCCACCATCAGCCCAGACGGGATGAATGCGACTTATGACTATGGGTTGGTGCGCTGCCTTTACGGTTTCGCGCTTGGCGTTCTCGCTTTCGATTTACGAGAGCGCTTCCCAGTGTTGCGCGCACGCCTGGTGCCGTCCGCTGAGACATTGCTCGAGGCGGCGAGTTTCATGCTCGTTGTGGGCTATGTTTCGGTCGCTGGAAGCAGCGTCACTCTGCAGGTCGCCTCGCCGCTGGTGTTTACGCTGGTCGTTCTGGTGTTCGCGCGTGAAGGTGGCGCGGTCAGCCGTTGGCTGACGGTTCCGTCCATGCTCATGATCGGGACGCTGACCTATTCGATCTACATGCTGCATCCGCTCGTCAGGGCGGTGGTGCGGGCCATCCTTATGGTCGTCGAACGCCTTAGGCATACGGAATTGTTTATCTCTTACGCGTTGAGCTCGGGCCATGAACCGACGAAAGTTGTCTCTCTAAATGGATCGCTCTGGCTTGGTGATCTCCTGCAAATTGCGATGCTGTTGTTGACCGTCCTGCTATCGGTTGCAACCTATCGTTTTGTCGAAGAGCCCGGGCGTGACTGGGTCAGGCGCTTGCTGGATCGGCGGAAGGTCGGCACAGTACGCAGCGCACAACCGGCTTTCGATGCATGACGCGCCGAGCTCAAAATCCGCCAGAGGTCGCCATAGAAGGGCAAGCCCCACGGCCGTTTTGAACTCTGTCTGTCGAGACGGGATTTGGCATGTGGCGATGCGCTCGGCGAGGCAGCAGGGGGCGCGGCCCTCAATTTCCGTAGCTGTCGCGTTGTTGCGCGATGTGGGCGACGTGCTGGATGCGGGTCTTGTATGCAAGACCTGCGGCGGCAAGATCCGCCAGAGCGGTTCCTACTGCCTTGAACATGGTGATGTCGTCGCGCGATCGTCGCCCGTGAGCGGCTCCGCTGCAGAGTTCGGCTAGCGACGCCTTCAAGTCCTGACGTGAGAGAATTCCCGCCTCGATCGGGTGGACGAGATCACCGGCCTCATGGGCCGCCTCATAGGTATCCACGAATATGGCGGAACGCTTGACGACGTCGTCATCCGATTCCCGCATCGCCGGCGTGAAGGCGCCGATGAGATCGACATGGACGCCGGCCTGCAGCCATTCGCCCTTGATCAGCGGCGACGTTGCCAGAGTGGCCGACGTGACGATATCAGCCGTCCGGACGGCACGTTCAAGGTCGGAGACGAACACAGCATCCAGTCCGGCGTTACGGAGACGATCCACCATCCGAACGGCGCTGTCGGCGTTGACGTTCCACACGCTGATCCGGCGAATGTCGCGGACGGCCCGATAGGCTTCCGGCAAAAGGCTTGCGATCCGACCGGAGCCGAGAATGAGCAGGTTGGTCGCGTCTTCGCGCGCCAGATAGGACGCCGCGAGCGCTGACGTCGCCGCGGTTCGCCTAGCGGTGAGGACGTCACCTGCGACCGTCGCGAGTTGCGCGCCGGTGCCGCTATCGAACAGCAGATAGACCGATGTGAGCGCCGGCATCTTGCGCGCGGCATTGCCAGGGAATACGGCGACCAGCTTGATTCCAAGCAGGTCATCGCCTTCCGATTTCTGCTGCCATGAAGGCATCAGCAACAGCGTTGCGTCCGGCTCGCCGGGAACTGGAATCGTATGATGATGTCGCGGTGGAACCGTGCACCCCCCGACAAAGAAGGTGCGCAGATGCCGGATCAGCTCGTCCATCGGGAGAAGGCGCGTTGCCTCCTTTGCATCAATGGTCTGCAGCGATTGTTTCTCGGTCATGGCTTTTCTCATTGCAAGAATTTGCGTCGCGGCTCTCGCGCGGCGTCCGCATGCTTTCGCGATTGCCGAACCAAATCGACGTTGTGCTCCGGCATGCCGGACGAGGACACGCCGGGACGTCAATGCGGTCGTCCCGGCGTGTCAGTTCGCGCGGCTCAGCGGTCAATCAGGGAAGAATTGGCGGGTGATAGGTGAACGTCGTCATCAGGAGTGCCGCAACGATCATGACGATCGGGAAATGCACAAAGAACTGCACCGAGGTGTAGCCGATCAGGTCTTTTGACTTCAACCCGAGTATGCCGAGCAGCGGAAGCATCCAGAATGGATTGATGAAGTTCGGCAGCGTCTCCGCGATGTTATAGATCATCACGGTCCAGCCCAAATGAGCCCCGATCTCATTGGCCGCCTTCATGATGTGCGGGGCCTCGATGATCCACTTGCCGCCGGCCGACGGGATGAAGAAGCCCAGCACCGCGGAATAGAGCCCGACCAAAAACGAGAAAACGGTCGAATTGGCTGATGCGTCCACAAACCAGTGCGCGATGGTGTCCGACAGCGTCACTCCGCTGCTATTTGGCACCTTGGTCAGCATCTGGGCGATGCCGGCGTAGAAAGGAAACTGCAACAGCACGCCCGAGACGCTTGGCATGGCCTTGGAAAAAGCCTCGAGCAGGCTGCGCGGACGCCAATGCAGGAGGATGCCAAGCACCAGAAAGACGAAATTGTAAGTGTTCAGGCCCGACAGGGTGATCAGCGGATTGCCGGACTGAAAGGTTTGCCAGAGCCAGCCCAGCGCCAGCACGACGATCAAGATTGTCAAAATGGGACTGAACTCGAGAAAGTCGCCGGGCCGTGCCGGCTTCTTCGGCTCAATCCGGTCGTCGTCCAGAGATACGCCAAGCTCCTCAGCGGTCTTGACCTGCGTCGGATTTGGCGCCGTCAGGTAGCAGATCACCGCGGACAGCGCGGTCACGATCACTGTCGTGACCAGATTCTGCCATGTCAGAATCGTCTCGGAGAAACCGATGACGCCGGTGATCGGCAACAGCGAGCTCGGGATGCTGGCCGCATTGGCCTGAAGCTGGGCGGCTGACGACGTAATGCCGAGCGTGAAACCGCAGCCCAGGCCGAGATAGCCAGCCGCGCCGGCCGCGCGATAGTCCAGCCTGATGTCCTTGCGCCGCGCGATTTCGCGCACCAGCAGGCCGGAAAAGATCAGGCTGAGACCCCAGTTCAGCAGCGACAGGACAATACTGAGCACACCGACGAAGACCACAGCGCCGCGCGCGGTGGAGGGTACGGCCGCCAGCCGCCGCAGCACCGCCGCGACAGGTGGCGACATCGCGACCACATAGCCTCCGATCGCGACCAGCGCCATTTGCATCGTGAACGGAATGAGATTCCAGAAGCCGTCGCCGAAGGCGCGGCTGACCGCAAGCGGTGAGCCCCCATGCGCGATGGTGCCGAGCGCGATCACGACCACGGCAATCAGAACGAACACATAGGCATCCGGAAACCAACGCTCAGCGAAGGCGACCATATGCTGCGAGAGCCTTGCAAGCGGGTTGGCCTGCATCGGCATTTTGTCCGGAAAGGAATTTCTATGCGTAGCGTCGGTCATTGCAGCCCCCATTATTATGTCTGTGTTGGTTTCGTCGCGTCATTGCCGGTCAAAGCGCGAGCGTGAGTTCGGAGAGAGGAACCGTCTGGCAGGTCAGGCACTGATCCGTCGCGCCGTCATCGCCGCCGAGTTGTGCGACGTCGCCCTTGACGATGCGCATGGCGCAGCTCTCGCATTGGCCGACACGGCAACCGCTGGGCAGAGACAGGCCTGCCGCCTGGGCGGCATCCAGAAGGGTTCCGAGTTCGGGCGACCAGATAAAGCTCTTGTCGGTACCGACGACGTGAACCGTCTGTGGCTTCAACGTCTGCGGCACGATCGGCGGCGATGCGAACGCCTCCGCAAATACGTCGAAGCGCGGCATGCCCCGTTCGACCAGCCGCGCAGTCATTGATGTCGCGAAGTCCGGCGAGCCGCAAAGATAGACAAGAGGCCTTTGCGGCAGCAGCGGATCGATCGCCGACAGGTCGAGCCGGCCCGCATAATCGTAGTCCTGCGGACAGCGATCCTGCGCGCGCGGCGCTGAAAACGCCGTGACGAGATCGAGCCCTGGCAAGAGGTCTGCAAGCTCCCGCAGCCGGCGGGTAAAAGGATGCTCACCGCCGTTGCGACAGCCGTAGAGCAGAAGCACCTTGGCGACGCGCTCCGTCGGCTCGCGTTCCGCTAGGCCGTGTGGACTCTTGGGATTCTCAAATCAGATTGAACGTGATTCAAGGCTTTCTTTTAGGAGGAAGCCTT
>NZ_JBEGDB010000260.1:0-11579 GCF_043638955.1 Bradyrhizobium sp. 31Argb
CCTGGTGGCTACGATGAACCAGAAATCCTCCCTCCGCAAAATCCTTCAATTTGTCTCAAAGGTCTCGACGGCGAACAAAGAACTTGCGCGCTACAAAGTCCTCTATGCGCTGCGCCGCGTCGGGCCGGAGATGCAAAGCGACGTGCTTGCTGACGGCAAGATCGTCCGTCAGACCGGTATCGACGTCTCAAGTCCGATCAAACTTCCCGAAGGTCTCGTGCTCGACCGGGATGCGTTGTTCGCGGCTTTCAAAAAGGCAGCCGATGGCGAGCCGGTTCCGAAGCTGCGGGACGTGAGGGGGCGCATCCGCGACCTGAAGCTCGACGTGGATGATCAGAGCGCATATGTGAGCTATGGGCATCACCGGATTACTTTTCCGCATGCCGTGCTGCTGTCAGAAAAGCCCGCAAGACGGGACCGTGCCATGGTGGCGATCCTGAAGAGCTGCACGCTCGCGACAGAGCAGCGGGCTGAGCTCCTGGCCGTTGTGAACAAGCCAAACTACAGCCAAGCCGACTTCTTCGCGGCGCGCGTTATTTTAGCCGGATCGCCCGAAACATTTGCCACGTCGTTACGCGAGGCGGCTAACAGAGGAACAATCGGGCGGAACGACCTTCTGCCCTCTGAAATCACGCACTGGGAAAACTTGACCGCCAAGCGGCTTACCTCGAAACTGCTCGTTGATTTCGTGCAAAATGAGCTTGCCGCTCAGCGAGCATCACTTTTCACCTATGATCCTAAGGATGCCCTTGATGTTATTTCACTGACGTTCGGCAGCCCTGAACTTATACCCCTGGAGCCCTTGGGTCAGTTCAACGCCGACGAGATGCTCGAGGCTTTGAAGCATGTGATCTCGTACTCCGATCCCTTTGCGCTGGCCGGGGCATTCGACATTTGTGCCGATCGCACCGATTCCGACCCTCGCTTTGTTGAGCTCGGAGAGGAAATTCTTGATCGGCTACTCAGCGATCCCAAGCGACTGCATGGTGAACTGACGACATTCGCCACCGGCTTTGTTGTCGCGAGCGCCTATCTCGCCGAACATCAGTCGCTGCGGCGGCAGCCCGTGTTTTGGCGCCGACTTGCCGCTACTTCTCACGCCGCCCTCGTTACGCGTGTTCTCGGCGGCAGCAACGATGAGGAAGGCTCGTTGCTCAATTGGGCCATGCGCATCACCGGAAAGAGTTTCTATCTTTCGGTGATGAATGATTTCGATGTTGAGCCCCGCTGGCGCCCTGACTGGATAAACCCGAACTTTATCGCGGCCGATCTTTACGGCCGGCTCCTGGCCTCATCGGAGAAACTTGGCGACAAGGCCCCCGAGAACTGGCGCAAGAAGCTGGAGGACGCGCAATCTTCCGTTACGGTAGGCGCGCCCCCGATGGCGCGCATGTTCCCCGCGATGTTGCAGGGATGGCGGGTGCCTTCCAGCGATCAGCCTCCCGCCGATACACCGGTCGGCGAATTGTTCGTTGAATTCGAGCGCGAGCCGAGCGTTCCGAAGTTTCTAGAGTTTATCCAGCTAGTCTACATGTTCGGCTTTCCTCACGAAGGACGATCCGCAGTCCTTAAGGTTATAGCAACCCTTCGTGCTGAGCTCGCAACGACCGATCCCGACTTCGCTCAAGCGGCCCTCGATCTGGCAGCTCTCATTGCCGCGCGAAATCACGATGCAGAATTGGCCGAAACCGTCGCCGTTGTTGCAATCGAACGCGTCGCGACGGAACGCGGTGTTGAGAGACTGTTGCCGATCATCTCCGTGTTTCTGGAATGCGCGGCCGCGATTGCCGACCGGAAGGAGGCGCTCGCAACGCTCGCTCGCCGCCTGGAAAATCTCGCGTTCGTCGCCTCGGCGGCCTTGTTGCCCGATGCTCTCGATGCATTCCGTATTCTTCAATCGATCAACGAAGATTTGGTTCTTCAATCGATCAACGAAGATTTGGCCCCTCTGCTCGGGCGAGCCATCGCCACAGCCCGACTTGGCTTGCCGCGCGGCAATGCAGCTTGAAAGCACGCGACGCGCACACACTTTGAGGATCGGATACCCTTGTCGCGCTAAGCCGGCGTGCCGGTGATACCTAGAGCCTATCATCATGCGAATAAGCATCGAAGCGCGGCCGGCTCTGATTGAATCTGCCGTCGATTGGGTCAGCGGATTCATCGGCGCCGCGGTCGACAAAAGGGTCGCCGCCCTTGAACAGCAGGAAGCTGCCAATCCCCTTCTCGCGCTCCATTTTCGCGAGACGTTCGCGCTCGAATTTGCCCTGGCGAACGCACGTAGATACAGGAAATCGACGGGCCGCTTGCCGATGGGCGAAGAGTATTTCCCGCTTTACAGTTTCTTGCTGCCGGCAAGTCGCATCTATGCGGCACTCCCGCCAAGTTCGCAGAAGCCATACATCGGTCGCCTGCGCGATGCCGTGAATGGCTCTTTTGGTGCCCGGCCATTTGCCTACGAAGTCAGCATGGCTACTCACCTCATGGGCCGGGGATGGGATGTCGAATTTGCGGACTATGCAGGCGCCGCGCGCTTCGATCTGCTCGCTCGACGAGACGCAGTCGAAGTCGAAGTCGAGTGCAAGACCACTTCGGGAGATACCGGACGAAAAATTCATCGTCAGGAGGCCAATCGACTTGCACAACTCCTTCTGCCGACCACGCAGGCATTGGCTGAAATCCGTGGATGCCATCGAATTCTTATCGTCGTTCCGGATCGGCTTGGTCGCTCAAACGAAGAGCTTGAGGGAATCGCCGCAGCTGTGGCGACGGCAGTCAATCGCAAGGATCAAGCCGACGCTCCACAGGTGCGGGTTGAATATATGTTTGACGGTCTCGATCCTTGGCCCGAGCCGGGTGATGATGCCATGGAGGCAATCTCGTTCTTCGAACATCGTTTTGGCAGGACGAACGCGAATCTCATGTTTCACGGTCGTTCCGGATACTCTGTCGTCGCTGTGATGATCGTCAGTGCCAAAGCCGATAGCGTTGTCGACGCTATCGCGGAGGAAGCAAAAAGGCCGCCGGACAGTGCAGCGGCAGCCGTCCTGCTTTGATCGCCTTGCATCTCGTTGACGAGGTCAATCGACATGATCTCGAAAGCATGCTCAGATCTTCAAACGGGATGCACCAGATAACGCACGCCGTTCTGAGATCCGAAGCGCGCCGCCATGTCGACACCGTGGCGTTCACATTTCCTCAGGCGCGCCGTACGGACGGACGTGGCTCGGCATGGCTATCTGGTAATCTGATCTCGCTCTACAATCCGGAACCACTTTATCCTTGTGCCGAGATGAGGTCCATATTCGGACCATCTGACCAAGTGTGAGCCGTGGATAGCCGAGCAGCGATCCGGTCATAAACAATCGCGCAGGTCGGCGAAACAACAGGCAGCGAATTTGCGCAAGCCTGGCTCCTCCGCTCGGATGCAGCTAAAGGGCAGGGGAGGATCACCCAACATTCCGTTTGGGCTCGACTGCGTTCTCTAACAACGGAAGGTCTAGACTGGGAATCTCCGGCATGGCTTTACCAGCAATGGCCTGCAGGTCGCCGACCATGCCGACCGTCGACTCCACGACGGCCAGGATCTGGGTTTCACGCTTGGCCCATTGCCGGCCCATGAACTTGCGTTCCTTGTCGAGGTCCTCGCGCATGTCGTTGAACTTTTCGACGACCGCTTCGACTCTCTGCCTAAACTTCGTACCGGTCAGGTAGTGATAAACCTGCTCCATCTTGCTCTGCTGACCCTGCTGAACGAGGCGTGAGCTGCTCACATCGACCAGACCCTGACGGAGCGCCACGGCGACCGGCAACGCGCAACGTGGATGAGCAACCCATACACCATCGACCAGGTCAAATTGCTCGATATGTTTCGGCAGCGCATGGGAGATGATCAACGCGACGTCGGCGCCGGATCGACGCTGGTCGTCACGTAATTTAGCGAGCCATCCGTCACTCCATGCCTTGGTGCGCTTGGTTTCCCAAAGGATGATGCCGGCAGATTGGCCAATAGCACCATTCACCTGGTGAATAACGTCCGCCCCAAGCTCACCTTTGCCAACCGGCTCGATCGAATCGGTTGGAAAACGTCCGCGCAGAAGCTCTTCAAGCTCGAGCTCAAGAACCTCTCCTTGAGATTGCTGTGATCCCTGTTCGGCCTTGCGCTTACTGTAAGTTCCTCGATCGTGCGTGTCATCGACTCGATGGTCTGGTCCTTCTCGGCAACGCGCAAGCGTGCCGCCTCGTCGGCTTCTTGCCTAGCCTTGATCTGGATTTCACTGATTGAGGCCTGGACGCGCTTCTCTATCGTCAGGTCGAGCTCGCGCTTTTCCTCTTCGAGCGCCCGCTGCTGCCGCATCAGTTCAGCCTGCTGCTTTTGGGCCTCGGCAAGCTTCGTGTTGTTGGAGAGTAGGGTGGCTCGCAGGTCCGCAGCTTCCGCTTCCTTCGCCTGGAGCTCGGCGGCGGCTGCCTCCCGCGCCTTCTTGCTTTCGGTCGCGACCAGCTGGGCGCGTTCGGCGGTCAATCGCTTCGCAACCTGGTCTTCGATTTGCTCGCGGTCCTTCGCCACCTGCTCGCGTTCCAGCCGCAGCGCCTCGGTCTTGCGCTCCATCTCGGCATCTTTGCTGGCTAGCTGCTGTTGAAAGCGCTGACGGGTTTCAGCGAGGAGGGGGGCGGCGAGCGATTCGGTCAGCCGGATCTCGTGATTGCAGTTGGGACAATGCAGGGTCGGCTCGTGCGAGGCGCCGGCGGCGGTTGCTTTGAAGGTCATGAACTCTCCCTGTCATCGGTGCGGCCGGATTCAACATCATCCGCGCCCGATTTCGATGTCGCAGCTCCCAATGTCCACAGCCGGGTGTCAATCAGCGGCCTGGTCGCCAGGTTTTCCACGGAATCTGCATCGTCGACATATCGATGTGCCAGCCCTGCCTGCGCGAGCGGACCGCGGTTCATTGGTCGAGGCAGTCATCCCAAATTCGCGAGCCTCTCATGGCGGTATCCGAGCTGGAATCTTCAGCCATGGTCATGCCCACCAAGGGTCTTTGCACCGCGCACCTTCAACGAAAACCAGCAGACAAACGTCATGAGTCGACACGGGTTTATCGAATGCTACTAAGATGTAGAGGAAGTAAGTTCGTGGAAGCCGGGTACGGGTGGGGCAATGAACTTCCAGGTGACGGTTCTCAAGGTGCTGGTCAGCTATCCAGACGGGTTCGCCGTCATGGAGGACATCAAGCGCGATATGGCGATTCTGGCGACCAGCGGACGGGATTGGGCTGAACGCACGAAGCGATTGGCAGCCCGCATGCCTGACCTCGATATCTTCTCCCAAGGTCTCATCGAGCGGTTGAACGGCGGCTGGCGTATCACTGATAAGTGGACGCGCGGTTCTCGAGATCATGGAGGTGCGGCCCGCACCGGCCCAACAAGCAACGGAGCTGGCCAATGTCCGCGCGGTCGAGGAGCCGACTGCGGCCACGACTCTGTCACCGATGCTTTCGATCGCGCCAGTTCGACGCATGCGGAAACGAAGCCGCCGCCAACGCGACGCTGGTCGGCAAAGACAAGCGAGTGCGTTGTGACAAACCCAGCTAACGGGTCAGTTTAGCCTTTCGGGAAATAGGAATATATTCCATAATCAATGTTATACGAACAATGTAGACGCTCATTAGAAAGGTCACCATCCACCCCATTAGAGATGTCCCGCTCGGACTTGTCTAAGGCATGGGGCCTGAGAGGTTTGAGTGATGACGGTGCTGTCGATGAGCCGGGCTGAGATCGAGCGGGTGCATGTGTTGCGGAATGTCGTGGCGGAACGGATTACAGTGCGAGAGGCCGCGCAACTGCTTCAGGTAACATCGCGACAGGCGTTCCGGCTGCTGAAGGCCTATCGGATCGGAGGCCTGCGGCACTGCTGTCGAAGAAGCGCGGCAAGCCGAGCAATCGAGCCTATCCGGCGATCGTACGGAGCGAGGCACTGGCGCTGATCAAGACTCACTACGTGGATTTTGGTCCGACGCTTGCCGCAGAGAAGCTGGCGGAGCGGCATGGTTTGCATCTCGGCCTTGAGACGGTGCGGCGCTGGATGCTGGTGGACGGGATTTGGAAGGACCGCCGGCAGCGGTTGAAGCCGGTGCACCAGCCGCGGCATCGCCGCGATTGCGTTGGTGAGTTGGTCCAGATTGACGGCTCCGAACACTGGTGGTTTGAGAACCGCGGCCCGCAATGCACCCTGCTCGTCTTCATCGACGACGCCACCAGCCGATTGATGCACCTGCAATTTGTCGAGACGGAATCGACCTTTGACTACTTCAGGGCGACGACCGCCTATCTGAAGCGCTACGGCAAGCCAATTGCGTTCTACTCGGACAAGCACGCAACGTTCCGGCTTAACAAGGTCGGCGCGACCGGCGGCGGCGGGATGACGCAGTTCGGTCGCGCGCTGCACGAGCTCAACATCGACATCATTTGTGCCAATGTCCCGCAGGCCAAGGGGCGCGTGGAACGAGCCAACGGCACACTGCAGGACCGCCTGGCAAAGGAGATGCGTTTGGCGGGCGTCTCAAGTATTGAGGCTGGTAACGCGTTTCTGCCGGCATTCACGGCTTACGATTACCCACATCAGAGCATTCCGATGGTTTGCCAAGACTGGGCGAATACCAAGGCGGCCTATCGTTTCTTCTCCAATGAACGAGTAAGCGAGGCCGACATCCTATCTGGTCATTTTAAATCGACGCGGGAACGTATCGCGGCTGCGAAAGGACCTGTTCTTGTCCTGCATGATACGACCGAATTCACCTATCAAAGGGAGCGCCCGGATCTGATCGGGATGATTAAGCGCATCCCCAAAAGCAACTCTCGAAGATTGGACGGAAAACCCCAAACGTACACGACATGCGGAATATTGATGCATTCGAGCCTCGCGGTGACCCTCGATGGGCTTCCACTGGGGCTCAGCGCTGTGAAGTTCTGGACCAGAAAGAAATTCAGAGGGGTCGCTGCGCTCAGGCGCGAGGTCAACCTGACACGGATCCCCATTGAAACCAAGGAGAGCATTCGGTGGCTGGAGAACCTCAAGCAATCCACGGAGCTTTTCGAGAAGCCATCGCAGTGCATCCATATCGGTGATCGTGAGGCCGATATTTATGAATTGTTTTGCGCCGCCCAAGAGGTTGGAACGCATTTCTTGGTAAGGACCTGTGTCAATCGCCTGGCCGGCGATGGCGATCATACCGTTGCAACGATAATGGACGAGGTCGTGGTCAAAGGTCTCCACCGGATCCAAGTCCAGGATAGCAAGGGCAATCCAGACCAGGCTATTCTTGAAATCCGGTATCGTAAAATCCGTATTCTGCCACCGATAGGCAAGCAGTCGCGGTATCCAGCTTTGACTTTGACAGTGATCCACGCTGATGAAAGAGGAGCGCCAAAGAACAGAAAGAAGATTGAATGGAAACTCCTGACCGACCTTCCGGTGCAATCGCGCGGGGATGCGATCGAGAAACTCGAATGGTATTCCCTGCGATGGAAGATCGAGGTCTTCCACAAGATACTCAAATCCGGCTGTAGGGCGGAGGACTCGCAACTGCGGACTGCTCAGCGATTGACGAATCTGATCTCGGTGTTCTGCATTGTGAGCTGGCGCATTTTTTGGATGACGATGCTCAATCGTTCAGCGCCAAATGCCTCACCGGAATTTGCGCTGACCAAAGCTGAAATCCAATTGCTTGATCGGCTCGTCAAAGACAAGAATCCAGTCAGCACACAACGAAAGACATTGTCGCATTATCTCATCAAGATCGCCAGGCTCGGCGGCTATCTCGCCCGCGCCAACGATCCGCCACCAGGGAATCTGATCATGTGGCGCGGATTATCGCGATTCATCGATATCGCAACGGGAGCGAAACTCTGACCCAAAAATGGTCGTAAGACGACGAAGGGCAGGTGAAGGCGATCGCCCAGGCTCACGTCACAACGGATTGGCGATAATCACCCGCGCCACGAATGGCGCATACGCCACGATGCAGAACACCGCAGCGGAACGTTGGCACCGAGACATCTCATACCGGTTACCAACCCCATCGAAAGCACCTTCGCCACCGTGCGTCACCGCACCATCCGATCGAAGGATTGTCTGTCGAACGGGACCGCGCTCGCCATGGTCTTCAAACCGGTCGAGGGCGCACAGAAAAGCTGGCGCCGTCTCGATGGCCACAACCAGTTGCCAAAACTCGCTCTTGGCGTGACATTCAATGACGGGATCGAGGTCATCGCCAAGCCGGCCGACCGTCAGCCCATAACCGCCGCCGCCTGACCGGCCCCGCCGTCACCAAGATTTGGCGATAGCTCTGCTTGCCCCCCGCTCGAGTTCTGCTGCGGGAGAGCCAGAGGCTCGACGTCGTGGTCCGGTTTGCGTCCGCGATCTCGCGCTTCGCCTGTAACAGCTAAGATTGGCAACAACTCATCGAGACCTGCCGCGTGGTGAATGCCGCTCCTGGTCTTCCAGACGACCATCGATGTGCCAAGGCACGGAGCGCTCGCCGCCCATCATCTCCCGTTATCGACACATATCGATATATTAATTTGCAGCTTGGCGGGTCTCCGGTACTGACACTCGGAAGAATCATCAGGCTGCTATTCGTCTTATCCCCGGGAAAATTTCGCCTCTGAGCGCCAGGCCCAACATCGCTCGCGCTGCCAAAGCTCTAGAGGATGGCTTTGCGCTGGCGCATGGAAACATTGAATGAATGCACATCTTCCGCGAGTGTGCCCCTCTGCGCGCCCCACGATACTCACGTTTCTTTGTCTACTCCTCACCGGATGCGCAGGCTCCGGCTCGACCGCTGAGCGCAGTGTTCTACTGAACCCGCCTAGCGGCATTCGGAAGGTATCCGAACACACATACTCGGAGGGCGCATCGCCAGCGGGGGGCTTTGAAGTGTTGACCCAGCCATCGGCCCAGCCTGCCGAAACCTCGGAGCGGCGGCTACCGGTCACCGCCAATAGCGCGCGCGTCAGTCTGGACTACGTCAATGCTGATATTCGGCGGGTCGTGAATGACGTCGTCGGTAATATCTTGGCCATGGCCGTTGTGATCGACCCAGGCGTAGAGGGAAAGATAACGCTCCGGACTTCCGGCAAGGTTCCGGCGAGTGATGTTCCGCGGCTGCTGGACGAAGTGCTGGGAAAGTATGGTTACGGACTGGCGGCAGTTGACCGGGGAGTCAGGGTGGCGCGCCTGGCTGACCTCGCCGACGGAGGGCGCGGCGACGTTAACGTAATTCCCGTTCGTTATGTCGATCCGGTCGATGTCATCAAGGTCATCCGACCGAACATCGAAGAAAACGTTCATTTGGCGCCTGCGCCCGGACGACGAGGCATTGCCATCAGCGGCTCGCCCGGTGGCGTTAGTTCCGCGCGTGAACTAATAGGCCTGTTGGACATCGATAGCATGCTCCACAAGTCCTTTGCACTGTATACCCTGGCTCAGGCAAGTCCCGCCGCAGTAGAGAAAGACCTCAATTTTGTATTCAATCAAAATGCTGGGGGCTCTCCGCGAGTTCGATTTGCGTCACTAGAGCGGTTGAATGGCATTCTTGTAGTTGCCGACGACCCTGCGGCACTTCAGCACGCGCGTGAGACAATCGAGAAGCTGGACAGGACGTCAAAGGCAGCAGCACACGTTCACGTGCGGCCACTGAAGTACCGCAGGGCTACGGAAGTGGCTCAGGTGCTGGCGCAACTCTTCTGCGCTGAGCCGGGCGTCACAGCAGCTACCGCACAGTCCACCGAAGAGTCCGGCAAGATGCCGGTCTCAAGTCTGGCCAGTCGATCAGACCTTTTCCCCGACCAGCCCAGCCCGCCGAATGAAGGCTCCGGCTCGAACACGCGGACCGCTCAAGCAAAGCACGAAGCGGTGGTGGGCCCGGCCAGTCTCGGTTTGTCGGCGCCGGTGCGGATCCAGGCGGATCGCAGCCAGAACGCGCTTGTTATTCTGGCGGCACCGCACGATGCCAAGATCATCGATGCCGCAATCCGTCGTCTTGACGTCAAGCCGCGTCAGGTTCTCATCCAGGCGATTGTCGCGGAGGTCCGGCTAAACGATGGCCTGGAATACGGGGTGGACTATCTTCTGTCCTCTCGTCCCCTGGGTGCCGTTCCAAAAGGTGGGTTGTCCTATGTGTTTCCCGGGACAAGTGCCAACGTTGTGCTGCACGCGCTCAGCGAGGTGGCAGACGTTAAGGTTGTATCCGCCCCACGCATTCTCGCGGTCGACAATCAGCCGGCGAGGATCCAGGTCGGCGAGCAGGTCCCTATCTTGTCGCGATCGTCCCAATCCCCGGCAAGCGAGAGCTCGCCGATCATCAGCACCGTCGAATTGCGTGACACGGGAGTAATTTTGGCTGTTACACCCAGAATAGGTGCTGGCGGCAGTGTCACCCTCGACACTTTTCAGGAGGTTAGCACCGCGAACAAGAACAAGCTCACCAATGTCCAGTCCCCTGTGATTTCGCTACGTCGCCTGCAGAGCACCGTATCGACCCGAAACGGGGATACGATAGCAATTGGTGGGTTGATGCAGGATAGTACCTCTCGCGCCGATTCCGGACTTCCTTTGCTGATGAACATTCCGCTTCTGGGAGCGGCATTCCGGCGTACTGAACAAACCAAAGAGCGAACGGAGCTCCTGGTGTTACTCACTCCTCTGGTGCTTCAAGGTGACGCAGAGGCAGGAGCCCTGACCGACGAGTTGCGGGCGAAGTTCGAATCACTCGCGCCCGAGCTCGGCCGCCAACTCACGCCCCGGACCGCAACAACCAGACGCTTGTCAATGATCTCGCCGGCGGCGGCTTCATCGCCCAGCAACGCAACGTCGTCCTGGTCGGTGGAACGGGCACCGGCAACACCCATCTGGCCATCGCTATCGCGCGAAGCTGCATCCGATCCGGCGCCCGTGGCCGCTTCTATAACGTGATCGACCTCGTCAACCGCCTCGAGACCGAGACCCGCAACGGGCGACAGGGCCGGCTTGCCAAGCATCTAACCCGCATGGACTTCATTGTCCTGGACGAGCTCGGATATTTACCTTTTGCCAAGTCCGGCGGTCAGCTTCTCTTCCACCCCGTCAGCCGGCTTTATGAGCGCGCCTCCGTCCTCGTCACCACCAATCTGGCATTCGGCGAGTGGCCGAGCGTGTTCGGCGAACCGATGACTTTATGATGCCTCCTTCAGAGCTGGCCCCGGTGGTTTGGACAGCGCCCGGTGGATTTAAGTGGATTCCTGCCGGGTTATGCTGAACGCGGGGCTTTACGATTTTGTCGTTGCGTCGGGAGGGCGTAGCCCGACCAGAGCGACGACAAAATCGTCGGCGACGGTCATGCGGCCATCACCCATAGCTTGCGTGCCGAAGTAAGCCTCGTCGGGCGTGCGCCCGTCAAGGCTCGAGTGAGGGCGTCCCTGATTGTAGAAGGCCAGATACTTGGCAATTGGCGGTCGCGCCTCGGACACGGAGCTATGCGGGAAACTGGGTGATGACGGACTGAGATAGGCGGCGTATCGAGGCGGGTGTCGAAGCCTGCCAGAAC
>NZ_JBEGDB010000261.1:0-11469 GCF_043638955.1 Bradyrhizobium sp. 31Argb
GCTTCCTCCTAAAAGAAAGCCTTGAATCACGTTCAATCTGATTTGAGAATCCCAAGAGTCCACACGGCCTAGGGCTTCGGCTCTGATTCAATCAGAACCGAAGCCCTAGATCTCATGATTTCGGCTTGATCGCGTCCATCGCGGCGCGGCCGACGATCTGGCCCATTTCGCTCGCCTGCTGCGCCAGCGTGCGCATCTGGGCCTGCACATATTCGCTGTGCAGCCGCATCACTTCGCTGACGTCCTTGGCCTTCACGAGGGATTCCGCATAGTCCAGCGACGCCTTGACGTTGTTTTCGGCGTAAGTGAGCGCCTTGCTTGAAATGTCCTTGGCGCCGGCGCGAACCGTGGCGCTGCGCTCCTCCAGCGAGCCCGCAGTCTCCTGTGCGCTGGCCAGAAACTTCTCGAAGGTCTTGCGAGCCTGCTCGAAGCTCGCCTCCGCCATCGATCGTACGTCCTTCGGAATCTCGAAACGGTCCCGCGCATCGTTGCTCATGGTCCACTCCTTGTTCTCTGCCAGGCCTTTTTGGCCCTTTCCTCCCGTTCGGTCGCATCAGCCTACCGTCAAAAGACCTCGCCCGAATGACGTAAGCTTTTTTTGCCATCGTGAACTTTTGACGCAGGTTTGCAAGGTACAACGCCAAACCGGGCTTGATCGTTGGGGCGAGTTAACGTTATCGCGGCTTTGGATCGTGGGTAGTTTGGCGAGGCCGTGGACCTGCCGCGTCGCACTTGCGATACTAACGGTCTGTTAAGGCTGTCATCGTTTGGCCGCCGATTTCTTTCAGCCATCGGCGAGCGAGAAGCGAAACCGTGCGGTCAAGTTGCGCGATGAATAGTGCGGAATTCCAGTTGCAGGGCCTCGGCGATCCGCGGCTGGCTGTGCATGCAACGAGCCCCCTGCCCACATGGCTGTGGTCGATCGACGGCAAGCGCGTGTTGTGGGCCAATCCGGTCGGCGCGCAATCGTTCGGCGCCGGGAACGGCGCGGCGCTTTTGGGGAAGGTGTTCGGGCCGGCCGACCAGCATCGGCGGCAGATCGCGCAGCTCGCCGGCCGCCTGCCGCAAAATGGCGCGGTAAGGCTGGAGCGGCTGCGCGGCTTTGGCGCACCGCCCGGCATGCTCGCCACCTGCGCCTGCTCGCGGCTCGAATTCGCCGATGGCCGGCATGCCGTCTTGATCGCCGCCGCGAGCGGCGCGATCAATCGCGCGATGCCGCTGCTCGAACGGCTCGCACGCCTGGTCCGGGGTGTCGACGTGCCGATGGCCGCGTTCGCGCGCGACGGCATGTTCGTCGGCGCCAGCGACGCCGCGCGGGCCCTGCTCGGCTTCCGCAATCTCACCGAGGCCGGCCTTGATGCCGCGCGCGAAGACGCGCTCCGGCAGGGTCGGGCCGAAACCTCCTTCCGCATCGGCCACATGGTGCTGCAGCGCGTCGGCAGCGGCGCGGATGTCGGCCTCATCGCGCTGATGATGCCCGCGGTCGCAGAGACCGAGGCCGCGCCCTCTCCGCCGGAAACCGCGACCGGCCCGGCTGCCAGGCAGCCGTTCTACGAGCAGCCCGCGCTGTCAGGGGAAGCGCCCGCCGAATTCGCGCTGTTCGATGCGCTGGATACGGAACCCGAGGAAGCCGAGCCCTCGCCCTTTATCGAGCCGGTCGCCGACGAGCCGTCGGTGCCGGTCGCAACGCCCTTGTCCTACACGACGCCGGATGGACGCACGCCGGCCGGCGCGTCCGAAAAGACGCCGTCATGGCATGACGAGCCGCTGCCAAATACGCGCCGCACCCCGCTGCGCTTCATGTGGCAGATGGACCGCGAAGGCCGCTTCTCGCTCGGGTCGGACGAGTTCACCCGGCTGATCGGCGTGCAGGCGGCGGCCGGCTTCGGCCGGCTGTGGAGCGACATCGCCGACAGGTTCGGCCTCGATCCCGAAGGCCGGGTGATGAAGGCCTTTGCCACTGAGGATACCTGGAGCGGCATCACGCTGAACTGGCCGGTCGATGGCGGCGGCCGGCTAAGGATCGAATTGTCGGGCCTGCCCATCTTCGACAGCGCGCGCAATTTCGCCGGCTATCGCGGCTTTGGCGTCTGCCGCGATTTCGACGGTCTGGCGCGGCTGGAGGCGCTGCGCCGCTACGAATTTTTCAGTGGACCGCCGGCCCAGCCACTGTCCGCCGACACAATTCCGGCCGAGCCTGAGCCATTGGAAGTGCGAGAAGCGCCGCGGCCCGAGGTCTCATCCGGCGCGGCGCCGCCGACAGAGCCCACTGCGGCATCTGCAACCAGTGCGGAAGTGCCCGAGCCGAAAGCGTCCGAGATTTTACAACAGAGCGATTTGGAAACGATTTTGGATACGCCCAAGGACATCTCAACGGAAACGCCGGTCGAGGCGCCCGGCAACGTGCTGCCATTCCGTCCGCCCGGCGAACCGAAGCCGCCGTCGCTGACGCCGGTCGAGAACAACGCCTTCAACGAACTGGCGCGGCAATTATCGGCACGGCTCGAAAGCCAGATCGCCGAAGCGTCGGCGCCATCGGCGACCGAAGAGCTGGTCGCCGATGCACCGCCACCGCCTGTGGAAGCGCACGAACCAGCCTTCGAAGCGCCAATCGCGGACCAGCCCGTGACTGCCGCGCCGGCGACTGCCGCGCCGGAATGGCTGAGCGAGCCCGAGCCGGCGCCGCGCGGCGAAGCCAGGCGCGACCGCGCGCTGCTCGACCTCATGCCGACCGGTGTCCTGATCTATCGGCTCGACCGGTTGCTCTATGCCAATCCCGCCTTCCTTAAGCGGATGGGATATGAGAGCGTGCGCGCGCTGGAGGATGCCGGCGGACTGGATGCGCTGTATGTCGAGCCCGGCGTTTCGGCCGCCAGCAGCACCTCCGACAGCGGCACGCCGGTGCGGATCGCAGCAGCCCCGCCGCATGGCGATCCCGGCCATGGAAGCGCGGAGGCGCACCTTCACACGATCTCCTGGGACGGCGATTCCGCGCTCGCTTTGATCTTCGCCGAGCGGCACGACGAGGGCGCGGCCATCGCAGCGGCGATGGCGGCGGAGCCGCTTCCGCCTGACGTAGCTCCGGGGATAGGACTGGCCGATGCCGAGGAGCTCGGCGCCATCCTCGACACCGCCGCCGAGGGCGTCGTGATGTTCGATGCCGAGGGCAACATCAATTCCTGCAACCGCAGCGCCGAGGCGCTGTTCGGCTATGACGGCGACGAGCTCGTGCAGCGCAACCTCGCCGATCTCTTTGCGCCCGAAAGCCAGCGCGTCATGCTCGACTATCTCGAGAGCATCAAGGGCGAAGGCGTCGCGAGCCTGCTCGACCACGGCCGCGAGGGGCTCGGGCGCGTGCGCCAGGGCGGCCTCGTGCCGCTGTCGATCACGATGGGCCGCACCCGCGCCGACGGGCCGAACTTCTTTGCGGTGTTCCGCGATCTCTCGCAGGCCAAGAAGAGCGAGAGCGAGTTGCGCGAGGCCAAGCGCCTCGCCGAGCGCGCGGCGATCGCGAAGGCCGACATGCTGGCGCGGATCAGCCACGAAGTGCGCACGCCGCTGAACGCCATCATCGGCTTTGCCGAAGTAATGATCGGCGAGCGTTTCGGCACGCTCGGCAACGAGCGCTATCTCGAATACATGAAGGACATCCGCGCCTCCGGCGAGCACGTGCTGGCGATCATCAACGATCTGCTCGATCTCTCGCGGATCGAGACCGGCAAGCTCGATCTCGCCCTCACCGACCAGAATCTGAATGAAATGGTCGAAAGCTGCGTCGCGGTGATGCAGCCGCAGGCCAACCGCGAGCGCATCATCATTCGCACCTCGCTTGCGCATATGCTGCCGCCGGTGCTGGCAGATGCGCGCGCGCTGCGCCAGATCACGCTCAATTTGATCGGCAATTCGATCCACCTCGCCAATGCCGGCGGCCAGGTCATCGTCTCGACCGCGTTGTCCGATTTCGGCGAGGTGATGCTGCGCGTCCGCGACACCGGACAGAGCCTCAACGACAACGAGGTCGCCGCGGCCCTCGAGCCGTTCCGCACGCCGGCGCCGTCGGACCAGACCACCGAAAGCTCCGCCGTCAGCCTGTCGCTGACGAAGGCATTGGTCGAAGCCAACCGCGCCAGATTCCACATCAAGACCGGGGGCCGCTCCGGCACCCTGATCGAAGTGGCGTTCCCCCACGCCACCGCGCGGGCGTGAGCACGATCCCGTAGCCCGGGTGAAGCCCAGCGCAATCCGGGACAGGTGCATCCGCGTTCGCGAGGCGGCCTTGGGTTACGCTGCGCTCCACCCGGGCCACGGCGCTGCGGGGATGTGTCGCGTTCGCGGGATGCGACACGGCACAATTATTGCTCGATTTTCCCGACGTGAATGCATCGGCGCCTGACGCGCCCAATTCCTGAGCAATTTGATTTCACCTCATCGATCCTGATCGAGGTCCCATGCGCTGCCTGGTCGTTGCCGATCTGCATTATTCATTGCCGCAGTTCGACTGGCTGCTCGCGGCCGCGCCGCAATTCGATCTGGTGGTCTTTGCCGGCGATGCGCTCGACATCTCATCGATCGTCGATTTCCGCGCCCAGATCGTCGTGGTGAAGAAATATCTTTCACTGCTCGCAGCGCGCACCCGCGTCATCCTCTGCTCCGGCAATCACGATCTCGACGAACGCAATCCGGACGGCGAGAAGATCGCGCGCTGGGTCTCTGACGCCAGGGAACTCGGGATCGCCGGCGACGGCGACAATCTGACCATCGGCGATACGCTGTTCACGGTGTGCCCGTGGTGGGACGGCCCAAAGGTGAAGGAGCGGCTCGACGCGCAACTTCGTAACGCCGCCGTCAACCGGCCCGCGAATTGGATCTGGGTGCATCACGCGCCGCCCGCAAACTCGCCGACGAGCTGGGGCGGCAAGCGCTTCTTCGGCGATGTCGAACTGGTGCAATGGATCGAGCGCCATCAGCCGTCGATGGTGATATCAGGCCATGTGCACCAGTCGCCGTTCATTCCTGATGGTTCGTGGTTCGACCGATTAGGCGCGACCTGGGTGTTCAACACCGGCCGCCTCCCCGGTCGTCCGCCGACTTATATCGTACTTGATATCGACCAAGGCAGCGCGTTCTGGCTGGCGCCGGGCGAGGAGCAGACCATCGATCTCAACGCATCGCTGCAGCCGGCCGCGCGGATCGAGAACCCGCCGCCCTGGCTCACATCCTTGGGTCTGATTGCCGATCCGATCCTGGCGCGACCTGCATCGGCGGCAGGTTGATCATGCTCTGCAGGATCTCGCCGACCATCGCCAGATGCGTGCCATGGTCGGCATATTGGTGCATGAGATCGGCGAGATAGGTGGTGGCGACGTTGAGCCGTTGTGCGAGCAGCCGGGCCAGCAGCAGCGCCACTTCCGGCTGCTCGCGCAGGAAGGCCGCCGCATCATCGAATTCATAGACCAGCGAGTCGGATGCAGCGCGCACCGTTGCGGTGTGCGGCTGATCGAGCAGCACACTCATCTCACCGAGCACGGCGCCGGGCTCAGCGAGCACCGCGACCACGGCATCGCCCTTGATCACTTCCAGCCGCCCTTCGATCAGCACGAACAGATGCCCGGTCTTGCCGCCCTCATGGATGATGAGCGCGCCGGACGGCACCTGCCGCCGAACTGCCGCGCCGCAATAATCCAGGATCGTCCGCATCCGAACCCCACCTCCCGGAAGGAAGACTAGGCGCAGACTTCCCCGAGGGGAAACGCATTAGCTGGGCGCGCTGCCCAAATTGTCGGCACTTCGGGGGACGCCGCAGGACGACGCATCAATCGATCCCCTTGCGCGCGGCATCGAGCGCGCCGGCCAAGAGTTCGAGCGCCTTCACGCGGCGCCGTCGTGCCAACCGCTCCTCGCCGATCTTTCGCTCATGCTCGCCGGCGATGAAGGCCTGGATGTCCGGCAACGGACGGATCGCGCCGCGGCTGCCCCATTGGCCGTCCGGCACCTCGGTCGGAAATACCCAGACGCGCGGCGCGACGTCTTCGAACGTACCGCCGTCCGCGCGCACGATAGCGTCGGTGATGTCTTTCACCAAGGCCTTGCGCGAAGCTTCGGTGTACTGCCCTTCCGGCACCGTCGGGACGATGCGGTAACGCGGCAACGCCGAGCGTTGGCCCGCGACGTAGACGGCGGCCGGCCGATGCAGAAACACGACCGTCACGCTTTGGGCGACCTCATTGGCAGGATCGAATCCTTCGTGTCCGATCAGGATATCGCCCAGTTCCTTGATCAGCCGCGCTTCGGCTTCGCTGTTCAATGCCCCTTCGGGAATGGTCACGTCGATCATCGGCATAAAGACCTCCTGTGCTCGTTCGCAAGCCGAGGTCTAGGTGCTGAGCGGTTCTGCCGACAGTGGCAGTATCGCCATCTTTCGAGGAAATTCGGACAGGCGCGGCTATGCGGCCGGCACAGCGCGGGCGTTGCGGCGCGCGAAACGGCGTTGATATTCGCGAGGTGAAAGCCCGGTTTCGCGTCTGAATAAGCGGCGGAAGGTGGAGAGATCGTTGTAGCCGACACGGGCGCTGACCGCATCGACGCTCAAGCCTTCGGTTTCGAGCAGCCGCTTTGCCACATCGACGCGCAGCGCTTGCAGGTACTGGAGCGGCGCCCCGCCGGTCGCGAGCTTGAAGCGGCGGTTGAGCGTGCGCTCGCTGACCGCAAGATGCTGCGCGAGTTCGGCGAGGCTGAACCCATGTTGTAGTGACTTTTCCATCCAGCGTTGCGCCCGTGCCACCAGCGCGTCCGAATGCTGCGGCGCGCTCGGCATGCTGGCGTAGGAGGTCTGCGAGACGCGGTTTGACTCGATCAGCATCAACTTGCCGGTTTCGGCCGCCACTTCGAGGCCAGCAAATTTCTCAACCAGGCGAAGCGCCAGATTGAGCGACGTCGTCACCGCGGCGGAACAGACGATGCGGTTCTGCTCGGTCAGGATTTCCGAGACCCGGAGGTCCACTTCGGGGTAACGTTTGGCGAATGCCTTCGCCTTCGCCCAATGCGTCGTGGCAACGCCACCGTCGAGCAGGCCGGCCTCGGCGAGAATGAAACTGCCGGTACAGTAGGAGGCGAGCAGCGCCCCGCGCGCGTGCTGGCGGCGCAGCGCAGCAAGCAGCGGTTCGACAATGTCGATTCTTTCGAAGAAGCGCTCAATGTTGACAACGAAGGGTCCCGGCACGACCACCGCATCCGCGGCGGCACGTGCGCTGATCGGCCCGTCGACGTCGATGACCTGGCCCGAAGCGGTCTCGACCGGCTTGCCGTCCAGCGACTCGACCCGCCATTGCAGCAGCGGCGCTCTTGCCCCGCGATGGTGAGGCCGTTCTGCCCATACCGCATTGGCCGCGGTGAAGACGTCGATCGCCCCCGCCACGCCGGAGGCCAGGATGCCGTCATAGACCCAGATCCGGACGAGCGGCATGGTCCTGTCCGATTTTGCTCATGAGGGGGCGATACTGCCATCCCGCGTTCTGACGAACAAGCCGAACAACAAGGCCTGGAGGAAAATGCCCGGCCCCGACGACACTCCGCAGAGTTCGTGGAATCCAAATTTGGAATCGCTCTAAGTCGTTACGCTGGAATCACTCTAAATCATCCCGTTCGCGACATCGGGTCGCGGACATCTTGGCGTCGCCTGCGCTAGGCACTCTGGTACCGCGTGACATCCTGCCGGAGCAGCCTCATGATTAATCTTCGCGTCCTCGCCGCGTCAGCGGCGGTGCTGTGCCTGACCTTGCCCGCCGTCTCGACCGCATCAGCCGACAATGGCGAAGTCAACGTTTACACCTATCGCGAGACCAAGCTGATCCAGCCGCTGTTCGATGCCTTCACCAAGGACACCGGCATCAAGGTCAATGTCGTCTCGGCGAGTTCGGGACTTGAGCAGCGTATCAAGGCGGAGGGCACCAACAGCCCGGCCGATGTGCTGCTCACGGTCGATATCGGCCGCATCGACGAAGCCGTGCAGGCCGGCGTGACCCAGCCGATCAAGTCGGAGGTGGTCGAGAAGATCGTCCCGGCGCAATATCGCGATCCGGACGGGCATTGGGCCGGCATTTCCATGCGCGCACGCGTGATCTACGCTTCCAAGGATCGCGTCAAGCAGGACAAGGTCACCTATGAGGAGCTCGCCGACCCCAAGTGGAAAGGCAAGATCTGCATCCGCTCCGGCCAGCACATCTACAACAACGCGCTGTTCGCGGCCTACGTGGCCAAGCACGGCGAGGCCAAGGCCGAGGAATGGCTGCGTGGCGTCAAGGCCAATCTCGCGCAGAAGCCGTCGGGCGGCGATCGCGAAGCCGCGCGGGACGTCGCCGCTGGCAAATGCGACATCGGCATCGGCAACACCTATTACTGGGCGCTGATGATGAACAACGATCCCGACAAGAAGCCGTGGGCGGAGGCGACCCGCGTCGTGCTGCCGACCTTCGAGGGCGGCGGCACCCACGTCAACCTTTCCGGCGTGCTGCTCGCCAAGCACGCGCCCAACAAGGCCAACGCCGTGAAGCTGATCGAATGGCTCGCCGGCGAACCGGCGCAACAGATGTATGCCGACCAGAACTACGAATATCCGGTTCGTGCCGGCGTCGCCGTCAATCCCACCATTGCGGGCTACGGCACACTGAATGCCGACAGCCTGCCGATCTCGAAGATCGCCGCAAGCCGCAAGGCGGCGGCAACGCTGGTGGACAAGGTCGGCTTTGACAACTGACCTCTCCGCTTCGCCCCCTCTCCTGCCCGCTGGAGAGGGCCGGGGCGAGGGTGCTGCTGCGATTCACGCCGCCCGAAAAAAGAGAGCGCCCACTCGCGGGACGCGACGCGTCTACGCCGGCCGGATCGCCGCGGCAATCGCGGTGATGACGGCGGTCCTGGTCGCGGCTCCCGTCATCTCGATCGTGTCGCTTGCCATGCAGCCGGCGCCGGAAGTGTGGCACGACCTGATCAACTATGTGCTGCCGGCGGCGCTGCTCGACACCGCGCTCCTGCTCGCCGGTGTCGGTGCGCTGACGCTTCTGCTCGGTGCCGGCACCGCGTGGCTGATCTCGCGCTATGATTTCCGCGGCCGCCGCACGCTGCTGTGGCTGATGCCGCTGCCGCTGGCGGTCCCGACCTATCTCGCCGCTTACGTCTACGCCGATTTGTTCGAGCCGCTCGGCCTCGTCCATCGCACGCTCGCGATCTGGCTGCCGCTGCGTGACGCTGTCGGCGCGGGCGATGTTCCAGTTTCAAACCGCCGAATTCGCCGAGGCCGCGAAGACGCTCGGCGCCGGCAAATGGACCGTGTTCTGGCGCGTGTCGCTGCCGATGGCGCGGCCGGCACTTGCGGTCGGCGTGGCGCTGGTATCGCTGGAGACATTGAACGATATCGGTGCCAGCGAATATCTCGGCATCCGCACGCTGACGGTCTCGATCTTCACGACCTGGCTCAACCGCGGCAGCCTCGCCGGGGCTTCGCAACTCGCCTGCCTGATGCTCGCCATTGTCGCCGGCCTGGTCATCATGGAACGCTACGGCCGCCGCAATACCAATGCCGAACTCGCAGCCGAGAGCCCGCGGCTGATGCCGCGAACGCCGCTGGTGGGCGCAAAAGCGTGGTCGGTATTCGCAACATGCCTGCTGCCGGTGCTGATCGGCTTCGTCGTGCCGCTACTCTATCTTATGCATCAAAGCATCAAGCGCGGGCTGCTCGCCAATTTCGATACGTCGCTCTGGCGCCACGCGTTCCACTCGGTCGCGTTTGCCAGCCTGGCCACGCTGCTGGCGCTGCTGCTCGGGTTCTCCACCATCATCGCCCATCGCTGGCGGCCAAGTCCGTTGCAGCATGTCGCGATGAACATCTCGCAGGCCGGCTATGCGCTGCCCGGCCTCGTGATCGCGCTTGGCCTGCTCGCGCCGGTGCTTGCTGTCGACAATGGGCTGAACGCGCTCGCCGCGTGGACTGGGCAATCGCTGCCGGGATTGATCCTGATGGGCTCGGGCTCAGCCGTGGTGATGGCCTACGCGATCCGCTTCCTGGCGGTGCCGACCGGCTTGCTCAAGGCCGGTTTTGAGCAGATTCCGCGCGACTATGACGAGAGCGCGCGCGCCGTCGGCGCCGGCCAGGCAACGATTCTGCACTGGATCCACCTGCCGCTCTTGAAGCCCGCACTGTTCGGCGCCGCCATCATCGTCTTCGTCGATTGCCTGAAGGAGTTGCCCGCAACGCTTCTGCTGCGCCCGCTGAATGTCGAGACGCTGTCGACCTCGATCTACCAATTCGCCAGCCGCGGCAGTTTCGAGGAAGGCGCACTCGCAGCCCTGCTCATCATCGCCGCCAGCATCGGCCCGGTGGCGTGGCTGACACGCTTCTCCGACGTGCCGAACGGTCCGGCGTGAGCGCAGCACATTCCGGGACGCGCTCCGCCCCCGCCGTCATTCCGGGGCGCGCGTGAGCGCGAGCCCGGAATCCATTCCCGCTACCAATCACCGCCGTCATTCCGGGGCGTCCGAAGGACGAGCCCGGAATCCATCGAGCCGCAGGCGCGAGCAGTGACATGGATTCCGGGCTCGATGCTTCGCATCGCCCCGGAATGACGGCGGAGAATAATTCGCCAGCGATTCCAAAGTGATTTGCCTCGTCCACTCCTCGCGCGAAAAACATTCCACTTCCGCCGTCGGGCAAATCAGCACTATGACTCCGCGCGTCTCACCCGAGAGAGGGGCGGCTCGCGATCGTCACGAACGTTGCGGTGAGATGCGGTGGACGTTGGTGTTGCGACAGACGAACGCAACATCAGCGGACGGCGAAGTCGTGTGGTCCTGGCGCCCCGACGCTGGCGCTAAGTCCTGGGGGATGGAAACATCCCTAAGGGTGACGGTGGCAAGAAAGCCCGGTCACCGGTCCGGTCACCGGGGAGAGCACGAAGTAAGCCGTAACACCATCGCGCAGGGAAAGCCGGAGTGTTTTCGGTTGAACCTGTGGTCCTACCCCGTGCTTTTTGTTGCACGTACCCATGGGTGCAACCGGCACCCGGCTTTCCCTGCGCCCTCCGATATCGAGGAGGGCGAAACGAGATGCAAAGCTCGGGCGTAACTCGCCGCGAGAACGCGGACTTACATTCTCACGCTGTTTAAAAATTGAATCAGAAACTCTCCCCGTCATTGCGAGCGCAGCGAAGCAATCCATGCCTCCGCAAGCGGCGAGATGGATTGCTTCGCTGCGCTCGCAATGACGATAGTGGAGAGAGTGTACGGGACAACGCTTTCCCGGTGCCCGTTGATGCGCCCTCGCCCCTTGTGGGAGAGGGCAGCTCAGCGGTCAGCAGCGAACTCGATGGGGTGAGGGGTTCTCTCCACGAGCACGGAAGCGCGTGGAGAGAACCCCTTGTATCTGCACGGGCATGATTTGTGCGATGGAAGCGATTTAGCGTCTTGGCCGGTGGCCACCGG
>NZ_JBEGDB010000262.1:0-11348 GCF_043638955.1 Bradyrhizobium sp. 31Argb
GCCACCCGAAAACTTGCCGATCCTCGAATGGCTCGGTATCAAAACGTCAAAATCACTGTGATGAACCACTAGAAGGTCCGCTTCCGCTTCTAAAGCCGACCACCTGAGCGCCCAGTGCGCGGGGTAGTCGTGCAACCGGAGATCGGCGCCTATTGCGTCGCTGGAAATCCGTTACGCTTAATTGAGTCCCAAACCCCGTCCGATACGCTTCGTGCCCGCTTATTGGCGATCCTAAGCTACACCGCGATCTCTGTTTTATTCCTGCGAGCCATCCGGAGTCTGTCGTCGACAGCGACTTCGCACCGCAGCTAAACTTCCCAGCAAAGAACAATATTTTGGGGAGAGAAATGATGAGCCCGAGATTCGTGCTGGCACTGGCCGCCCTTCTGCTGGCGGGCTCCTCGTCAGTTGCGCAGGACTATCCCTCCCGGCCGGTCCGGATCATCGTTCCGTTCGGCGCCGGCGGGCCCGCCGATGTCACTGCCCGTCAGATCGGCAACATCCTGCAGGAAAATTTTGGCCAGCCTTTTGTGGTCGAGAACCGCACCGGCGCCGGGGGCGTGATCGGCACGCAGGAGGCCGCCATGGCGTCGCCCGATGGTTACACGCTGTTGATGATGTCGAACACGCAAACCGCCAACGAATCGCTGGTGCCGCAGCGCAAATATGAGCTGATGCGCGATCTTGTCTCGATCGCTCCGGTCAACTACTCCGACCTCGTGATCGTCGTGCACCCTTCCATACCGGCGAAGACGCTGCAGGAATTCATCGCGCTTGCTAAAGCCCAGCCGGGAAAATTGAACTACGCCTCCTCCGGCCAGGGCACGCCGTACCACATGGCGGGCGAACTGTTCAAAGCGATGGCCGGGATCGACGTCGTGCATGTGCCCTATCGCAACAGCGGCGAGGCGCGTAGCGGTGTGATCGGAGGCCAGGTGCAGATGATGATCGACGCCGTGCCCGCGATGGCGCCCAACGTCAGGGAAAACCAGGTGCGGGCGCTGGCAACCACCGGCCAGGCGCGCTCAGCCGTCTTACCTGACGTACCCACCGTGATCGAGGCCGGCATTTCCGGCTATGAGGCAACGATTTGGCTCGGATTGATGGCGCCGGCGAGAACGCCGAAGCCCGTCATCGACAAGATCAATGCCGCGGTGAACGTGGCAGTGAAGCGGCCAGATATCGTGAAATTCTGGGGAGCGCAGGGGGCAGTGCCGATGTCGATGTCGCCGGAAGAATTCGACAAATTTTTGCGCGGCGATATTGTGAAATGGGCCGGCGTGGTCAAGAAGTTCGAGAAGACGCAATAGCTCACCTGGGCCGATCCAACATGCCGCACGTTCGATTTCGCCTCAATGGCGTCGAAATGGATGTAGCCGCCGATCCTGATCGTTCGCTGTTGGACATCCTGCGCGGCGAACTCGGCATGATCGGGCCGCATTTCGGCTGCGGCGCCGGAGAGTGCGGCGCCTGCAATGTCATTGTCGGTGATCGCGCCATGAGTTCCTGCGATATGCCGCTGTGGTCGGTGGCAAATAAGGACATCACGACGCCAGAGGGACTAGGGAGCGCCAACGCTCCGCATCCGCTGCAGCGCGCTTTCATCGCGGAACAGGCGTTGCAATGCGGCTACTGTGTTTCGGGCATTCTCATGAGCGCCGCGGCGTTGTTAAAGCGGAATCCAGCACCTTCCAGGGACGAGGTGAAGGAGGCGCTGGACCGCAACCTCTGCCGCTGTGGGTCGCACAACCGGATGGTACGGGCGGTGCTGCGCGCAGCAGCGGAAATGGCGGCGCCATGAGCCGGCCTCCGCCCTCCCCGTCTGCAGCAACGCTGCCGGTCAGCCTTGCGGCTAACCCAACATTGTCATCTTGGCTGGAATTCTCAGCCGAAGGACACGTGACGGTCTGGCCGGGGAAGGTGGAAATCGGACAGGGCATTGTTACCGCGCTCGCGCAAATCGCCGCCGATGAACTTGACATCGATATCGCGCGCATCCGGATGGTCCGCGCTTCGACCGCGGCAAGCCCGAACGAAGGCGTCACCTCCGGCAGTCTTTCGGTCCAACAATCGGGCCGCGCGCTGCGATACGTCTGTGCAGAAGTCCGACAAATCTTTCTTGAGGTTGCCGCCGATCGCCTCGGTGTCAAGAAGACCTCCCTCTCGGTTGAGGACGGAAGCATCTCCGGTCCCGGCAATGTCAGGACGAGCTATTGGGAACTCGCCGACGATGTCGAGCTTGAGCGAGACGCGACACCGGGGATCGCGCCGAAACTGGCAACCGAGCGCCGGTTGGCGGGAGATTCCGTCCACAGGATCGATATTCCCGACAAGGTCTTTGCGCGGCCACGCTTCATCCAGGACTGGAGCCTGCCGGCCACGCTGCACGGCCGCGTGCTGCGGCCGGAAAATTCGCGCGCAAGGCTGATTGAGCTGAATGAAGATGGGGCGCGCGCCGTCGCTGGCCTGGTTGCGATCGTGCGCGACGGCAGTTTCGCTGGGGTCGTCAGCGAAACGGAGAATGGCGCGGAGGCTGCGCTCAATGCGCTGCGCAAGAGCGCGACATGGTCTGAGGGCGAGATATTGCCTGACGAGAACGACCTGGCCGCGTTCCTGAAGAGCCAACCGCTGGAATCGGTTGTGATCAGCACGAGGGCGGCTTCAACGCCAGGCGATGGCAAGCGCACAATCCGGCGGCAATATACCCGTCCCTATATTGCCCACGCTTCGATTGCGCCATCTTGCGCGATGGCGCAACGGAGTGGCGACAAGGTCCATGTCTGGACTCATAGCCAGGGGGTCTATCTTCTGCGCACGGACCTCGCGCTGCTGCTCAAGCTACCGGCCGAGAACATCACGGTCGAGCATCTCGAAGGCGCCGGCTGCTATGGCCACAACGCAGCCGATGACGTCGCCCTCGATGCCGTATTGTTGGCGAAGGTCGCCGGTGGCCGGCCAGTACGGGTGCAATGGTCGCGCGCCGACGAGATGTCGCAGGCGCCGTTCGGTGCGGCCATGGCGATCGAGATTGCAGCCGATCTCGACGCTGGGGGTGAGATCCTCCACTGGCATCATCAGCTCTGGAGCAACGGCCACGCTGCTCGACCGGGGCGAGCGGCGCAACCGGCGCTGCTTGCCGGGTTCGAGCTGGCGAATCCGTTCCCGCGGATGATTTCGACCAATCCGCCACAGGCCAATGGTGGTGGCGCCGACCGCAATGCCGTTCCGCTGTATGATTTCCCGTCATGGCAGGTCGAGAGTCATCGTCTGCTGACGATGCCGGTGCGCACCTCGGCGCTACGCACGCTGGGCGCCCAGGGCAACGTGTTTGCCATCGAGTCCTTTCTCGACGAGATCGCGGCCGAGCGCCGCGAGGATCCGGTCGCGTTCCGGCTGCGCCTTCTGAGCGACGACCGCGCCAGAGACGTCATCCGCGCCGCTGCCGAACGCGCGAAGTGGAAGCCGGCGCAGCGACCCGGCATCGGCCATGGCATCGGCTTTGCTCGCTACAAGAATATGGGTGCGTACTGCGCTGCCGTGGCCGAAGTAGAGGGCGACAAGGACATTCGCGTCAGAAAGCTGACTCTCGCAGTCGATGTCGGGGAGGCGATCAATCCTGATGGAGTCATCAACCAGATCGAGGGCGGCGCCATCCAGGCCACCAGCTGGGTGCTGAAGGAGCGCGTCCGCTTCGACCGGCAACGCATCACCAGCACCACATGGTCGGACTACCCGATCCTGCGCTTCAGCGAGGTGCCGGAGGTCGAAGTCGAACTCATCCAGCGCCCGGAATTAGATCCCGTTGGTGCGGGCGAAGCTGCACACGGTCCCGTAACCGCAGCGATAGCCAATGCAGTTTTTGATTGCCTCGGCGTGCGGATACGCGATCTTCCCATCACGCGCGAGCGGTTGATCGCCGCGATGGAATTGACACCATGAACAAGTTGCGCGTTTTGAGCGGCGGGGCGACGCAGGGACTCGTCAAGAACCTTGCGCCAGCTTTCACGGCTGCTACGGGCTTGCGGATCGAGGGCGAATTTGGCGCGGTCGGGGCCATGGCGGAAAAGCTGCGCAAAGGCACCGCTGCCGATGTCATCATCCTCACATCGGCACTCGTCGCAACACTTGCAGCGGAGAAGCTGGTCTCATCGGCCTCCGTCAGAGATATCGGCCTGGTCGAGACCGCGCTTGCGGTCCGCGCAGGAGATCCGCTGGTCGCCGCGAAGGATGCAGCAAGCCTGCGCGAGGCGCTGCGGGCAGCGGATGCGATCTTCGTCCCGGACACCAAGGCATCGACCGCGGGAATTCACGTCGCGAAAGTCCTGGAGCAGCTCGGCATTGCCAGGGAGGTGGAGAAACGCTTGCGCATCTTTCCGAATGGTGCAACCGCCATGCGTCATCTCGCCGAGTCGGACGCGCGGCGGCCGATCGGTTGCACACAGTCGACCGAGATCATTGCGACCGACGCGGTCGCCCTGTCCGGTTCGTTACCCCCAGGGTGCGCTCTGGCGACCCTGTACACTGCCGCCGTCACGACGCGCACTTTGGCCGCGCCGGCGGCAGAGGGGCTAATCGACCTTTTGACGGCAGCTCAGGCCGGAGAGGCAAGAGCCCGCGCGGGCTTCGTTCCTTCGCGATCCATGTAGAGGCAATTCGAGCAGCCGTATCGGAAACCGGATTGATACCTCAACTACCGGCGTCGCACGTAGGTGCCGGCATCCGCGCCCCCACAGTCGCCGGCCGGAACCGGTGCGCGCGGCCGTCGACGCGGCTGCAGGACGCACTGTCGAGGGCCCTTCCCCCTGAGACGAGGAAGGCCCGTGGCAGGCCCACGGCACAATGATGTCCCAACTGCGCCTTCTAAGCGAAGTCCCGCCAATTTTTTCACGAAACACACCCGGCCTTAACGCTCCACGTTAGATCATTGAGCGTGCGCAACAATGTCTACCCAAGTCTCCGTGATGGGTTTCGCTCGCGATCAACCCGCCCTATCAACTGTCGCTTGTCGATTCTGAACAGGTCAATATAACGGACCGACGATTCCTGTGTCCTCGCCGCGCACTGTCAGATCCTCTTCTCGTAGGACGCACGTCAGGAGAAGCTGGACCAGCTTCCTCCCTCGCCTTCGCCGCTGGCATGGCACGCGTTGGGTACGACAGAAGCTCACGACAGCACCGCGGGCGGTTGCGGTCGTTGGCGTTGTCGCGATCCTCCTCGCGGCATTCTCTCTGATGAACCTCGTCTACCACGTGGTCCGTAAGCCGACCGAGTTGTTCTTCCTCGTTGGCGGCGCACTCGACAAGAAGCCGAGTGAAACGTGGCGGCAGTACGGACCGCTCTTTCGCGTCTATTCGACCAGCACGATTACGCCCGAATTGTTAGCCGCGTTAGCGCAAGTCGAGAGCACCGGCAACCCGGTGGCACGCACCTACTGGCGCTGGCAACTCAACCGGAATCCTCTCGCAGTCTACCGACCGGCCTCGAGCGCCGTCGGCCTATATCAGATGACCGATGCAGCTTTCGCCGAGGCTGCCCGGTCCTGTATCCGCAAGAATGCGGTCGTCGATGCCGACTGCGGATTCACCAGCCTATATATTCGCGCGCTTCCGAGCCATGCCATCGAACTGGCGGCCGTGTATTTGGACCGCAATGTCGCGGCGGTTCTCGCCCGCGCGACAGATGCGACGGCAACCCCGCAGCAGAAGCAGGATCTGGCCGCATTCATCCATCTCTGCGGCGACGGTCCGGCGGGGGCTTTCGTACGCCGTGGTTTTCAAACGATGGCTGGCGAGCGCTGCGGCGATCACCTCGTCGCGGCCTATCTCGCCAGGGTCAATGCGATGAAGCGCCAGTTCCTGCGCTTTGCTGCCGACGGCCGGAATTAGGGCCGCCCCCGGTTACCCGTTAATTTCCCTTAGGCCCGGGCGGGCCCATCGGTCCTGCGGGGCCCGGAGGCCCGCCGGCCCGGGCGGTCCGGCAGGACCGGGAAGGCCGCAGTTTTGTATCACCACTTCTCTCGTATCCGGCCCGGAGGTGATCTTGACAATGCAAGTGGAGGGAAACTCTGGTCCAATCCACCTAAACCCTCCAGTCGAAGTGCTCTCGACCTGCACTGTCTTGTTTGGGCTGATCCTAATCTCCACGCCGGGCTCGCGCGGTCGCCTAACCCTTCCTACGATTACTAACTCGCCCCGCGATATGGTGGCAGTCGTGATCAATATCTCTGCATATGCATTTCCATCCCATGTGGTCACACAGACAGTTATGACAGCCAGGACGGTGCCGATGAACCTTGCGAGCATGACGGGCTTTCCCTCGCGCATCCTGTCATAATCCGAAATTCATCACTAAGAATAAGAACGCGACCACGCGAGAAGATGTTAACAGGCGGGTTCAGGATAGGAAACGAAATCTGTCACGGCGGCCAGGAAGCGATGTCGAACCCTGCGTCCGTGGAACTTAAGCTGATGCTGCTCGCGCACTCACTTGTCGAGCAATTTCGATGATCACGTCGAATGCGGCATCCGCATCGGCTTCTGTCATATCGAATGAACCCGCCTGAAATCGGATGACGAACTGCCCATCGACTTTGGTCTGCGTGAGATAGATCCGCCCGTCGTTGTTGATCGCATTGATCAGTCGAAGGTTGTGTTCATCAAGGTCGGCAACGTTCTTCGGTTCATGGCGAAACGAGAACAATGAGAGTATGGGCCTGGTTGTCACGCGAAAATCGGCTGTCTGTGTCAGCCGCGCGGCCAGCGCCTCCGACCAGCGCACATGATTGCGGATCATGTTGCGCAACCCATCTAGCCCATAGGCCCGCAGCAAGAACCAGATCTTCAAGGCACGGAAGCGGCGGCCAAGCGGTATGCTCCATTCTGAGTAATTGATGATGCCGTCATGGCCGTGCGTCTTGAGGAATTCTGGGTGAATGGCCAGAGTTCGCACCAGGCTTTCGGGATCGCGCAGAAAATGCGCGGAACAATCGAATTGCGCGCCAAGCCATTTATGGGGATTGAGAACCAGAGAGTCGGCCAGCGCGACTCCTTCCCACAGATGGCGAAACTCTGGGCAGATCATCGCGGACCCGGCCCACGCCGCATCGACGTGAACGTAGAGATCGTGTCGTCTCGCGACTTCACAGATCCCTGCGACATTGTCAGTTCCGCCTACGCTGGTACCTCCGACACTGGCGACAATGCCCGCGGGTAGAAAACCAGCTTGTTGGTCCGAGACGATCGCAGCGTCCAATGCTGCGACATCGAGGCCGCGCATTTCGCCAAGGACCGGAATGCGCACGAGATTGTCTTCGCCAATTCCCGAAATCCAGATGGCGCGATCGATCGAGGTGTGCACCTGATCCGAACTGTAGATCCGCAATCGCGGTTGACCCGACAGTCCCTGCCTGTTGCCTGACCATTTCAGTGCGCGCTCGCGCATGACGAGAACTGCCGCCAGCGTTGCCGATGATGCGGAGTCCTGGATGACACCCTTGAAGCCTTCAGGCAGACCGAGCGCCCGGCGCAGCCAGTCCAGAACACGAGTCTCCAACTCGGTTGCAGATGGCGAGGTTTGCCAAAGCATGCATTGGGCGGCGATCGCCGACACAAATTGCTCGGCGATCACTGAAGCGGGGGCTGCATTGGCCGGGAAATAGGCGAAGAACCGCGGATGCTGCCAATGGGTGATACCGGGCATCACGATCCTTTCGAAGTCCGCAAAAATGGCGTCCATCGGTTCCGGCAATTCGGGCGCGCTTGGAGGAATGGCATTGAAAGTGGCTCCGGGCATTGTCTGAGCCCGGACGGGACGATTGCGCAGACCTCGGCGATAATTCACGCCCCAATCAGCGGCCTTATGGCTCCAAACGCGAAACTCATTGTCATCCATCGGAGCCTCCTTATCGGCCGTTTGCTCTATCGAAGTGCCGAATGCTGGCCAAAGTTCGATCCCGTGCTCTTTCGGACGCGTTTTTAGCTGCGTCAGCCGGTTTGCGGCGGACAGCTATAGCGGCTCCCTACTTGGCCGGCTGGCCGCCACGAACCGCCGACCATTCCACACAAACGACCGGCGGGCCGCGCCAATGAAGACCTCGAGGCCGTGCTTGAGGAACTCGATCGGTTGCGCAATTAATAGTCGGACGTTGAATTCATCAAGCAGATGCACATGATTGTACCGTTCCGCGATGTAGGCGATGGCGACGACGTAGAAAACGAACAGCAGGATATGCGCGACGTAGATCTGCCAGGCTAGCGCCAGGATGCCGACTGCGGCCACAAGGAAGCCTTTGGCCGCCATCGTTCGGGAGTAGACGAGCGCGACCGTGTAGCCAGATATGAAGACAAACAGGTCCGCGGCGTCGCTGAACCCATAGTTCTTCATCGTGATCCATGCGACCGCGTTGTTTGGAATGTGGTCGAGGAAGATCGCCCAATTCGCCAATCCGCGAGGTCCAATCTCAGATCTCGGCCTGTTCCGTTCGCTGCCACCGTTGCGTTCCTGTCTTCCACGCTGGAGCGTCGCGATCGCGGCACTCCGATTAGAAGATTCAATTGCGAAAGCTCAATTCTTGAACTTCGTCTGCCCGGTGTTTCCGTCTGCTCCCTTGAGGGTGATGCCGATCGTCGAGCCGGGTGCGATGTCCTTCTCTACGGCCGGCCCACCTACGTCCCTCCCCGCGTCGGTTGGGGGCACCACCGTCCTCACCATCACCACCGTTCTCGCCACCACCATCACTAGGATCCGAGCCACAGTGACGGTGCTTCACGAGGTAATCGTCGCCTAAGCTTTCGTATCTACCTTCGTCGCGTTGGTCCGTCATCATCGTGCATTCCGACCGGCCTCACGGCCAGGACGTAAACGCTACTTTGGCGAGCGGCTGCGGCCACCTTCGCATGGGTTTGTCGATGACATCGACAAACCCATGGTAGGACTGCCCGACGAAATAGAGCGTTCATAGAAGACGGAGTGCGGGCGTCCTAGCTGTGGTTGGCTTCTCGCCGTACCGCGATGCCCCTGCGGCGTGACGGCTCGCGCTGTCCAAGAACACCGGCCTGGGACCGGGTGTAACCGCGGATGGTTTCGACCATGGCAGCGCGCTCGTGGATGCATTCTGCGTCCTGCGCGCTCGCTTCTCGCAGACCTACAATCATGGAAATCACCAACAGCAGCAAGCAGGCGCCGCTTCCCGTGTGATGGAATTACCCACAGTTCAGGCGAACGAACAGGCCTCAACCAACCCATCCGCTTCAAACAGCGTCTTTGGCCGCCTTCAGAGGTGAGGCCTTGACGGACCTACTGGCTGGCTTGGCCGCGAACTCCATAGGCTCTTTCGTGAAAGGATTTACGCCGCTGCGGGCTTCGGTAGCAGGCTTGTTTACGACTGACATCTTGACGAAGCCGGGAATGACGAACTCGCCGCATTCATTCAGTTCCTTATAGCCTACAGTCGCCATCTGCTCGATGACGGCCTTTACGTCTCCTTTGGAAACCTGCGTTCCTTCTGCAATTGCATCAATCAACTGATTCTTGGTCATCTTGGCCATGATGGATTCCTTTGTGGAGGCTCAGAACAGTTTTGAAACGCATGAGCTACCAGGGCTACGTCACTCTGATTAAAGGGCGACAAGCCACGGGGTTCGCTTCTCGTTCGTACCTGTGATCGTGAGGTCACCGGGCTTAAAACCTATCAAGACCTAAAACGCAAGGAGCAGTTCGGCGTATGTTCTTTATACCTAGCACCATGTACCAGAAGCGGTCGTTGGCGCAGAGACGCGCCCGGTGCCGATTGCACTCGGCAGTGTTGGTCAATCGCGGACCGGATTCAGCAGATTGACCCACGCGGAGACAGTGCCCATATGGGGTACAAGAATCGAATGAAGCCTGCCGTTTCGGACAAGCTTGGACGCGGCTAGAGCATTTTCGGTTCTGATAGAATCAGAACCGAAGCTCTAGATTCTTGTTTTGACGCGTTTTCTTCACGCGAACCGGTGTCCACTTCGCTCGAAAACGCTCCAAGTATCTCTGGCAGCGTCATTCACACAGAAGGTTTCGTTCGGGAGTTCCTATGACGACACTGTCTATCCTCGATCTCGTCCGCGTCACTGAGGACACCGATGCCCGCGGCGCGCTCGATAACGCTCGCGATATCGCGGTCCATGCCGAGGCTTGGGGCTATCGCCGCATTTGGGTGGCGGAGCATCACAACATGCCGGGCATCGCGAGCGCCGCGACGTCGGTTGTGATCGGTCATATCGCAGCGGGAACAAAAACGATCCGCGTCGGCGCGGGCGGCATCATGCTCCCCAACCATGCCCCCTACGTCATCGCCGAGCAGTTCGGGACGTTGGCGCAATTGTTTCCGGGCCGCATTGATCTCGGGCTGGGCCGTGCACCGGGGACCGACCAGCTTACACTGCGCGCGTTGCGCCGTACGCCCGAAGCGGCCGAAAACTTCCCGCAGGACGTTCTCGAAGTGCAGGCCTTTCTGGCTCCAGCCGGTCCCAATCAGCGCATCCAGGCGGTGCCGGCGGCGGGAACGGAAGTGCCGTTGTGGATTCTCGGATCGAGTAATTTTGGCGCGATGCTGGCAGCAGAACTCGGGCTTCCCTATGCCTTCGCCTCGCATTTCGCTCCTGACCTGCTGATCCCCGCGCTGCAGATCTACCGCAGCCGCTTCAAACCGTCCGAGCAACTTGACCGTCCCTACGCGATGGTAGGCGTCAACATCATCGCCGCCGGCAGCGATGACGAAGCGCGCAGGCTGGCAACGACCCAGCAGATATCCTTCACGAACATCTTCCGCGGCGCGCGGGGCCTGAGCCGGCCGCCGATCGACGATATTGAGAGCTACTGGTCGCCTGCGGAAAAAGCGCAGGCGATGAGCATGCTCGCGCGCTCCATCGTCGGCTCGCCCGATACGGTTCGTTCGGGCATCGATGCGCTCGTTGCGGAAACAGGCGCCGACGAACTCATGATCGTGTCCGATGTCTACGATCACGCAGCTCGGCTGCGCTCCTTCGAACTCATCGCCGGCACCGCAGCTATTGCCTAAAAACTTTGTCCTCTTCGCAGCACGCAACGTCCAGGAATTTACCGGATCTCCGCTTTGCGCCCCAGTTGTGGTCATTTCAAAACCACTCATTCCACGAATTGCTTCCTCGCAAAGTTCGGCTTGCAATTCGTAGCTACCCTCGAGATCGCTGGCCTCCCGCTGAGACCGCAGCGCGTTCAGTTCAGCCGGTTGACGTTAGTCGTCGCTGGATTTTCTTTGACGTATTGCCTCACCTGAGGATGTTACTTTCGCTTGACGGATGTAGCTCCGACTGTCGGCCGGTCCGAGGTTGCGT
>NZ_JBEGDB010000263.1:0-11255 GCF_043638955.1 Bradyrhizobium sp. 31Argb
TTGCTCCACCCGCGCCACTTGGCGTACAAAACCCTGAGACTCTAACCGCTGCTGGATGAAAGTTCAGTGGCAGGTCATCTCGATCGCAGGATCGACGACCCCAAGCGACTGCGCCGCGAAATCGCTGCCTGGGAACGACAGAGAAATGCCGCACGTTCCCGCATCAAATGGATGTTCACGACAGACAAGGCCCGCGCCAAAATGGGCCGCGCCTATCCCGACACTTCCAAAGAGTCATAATCACTGTGACGAGGTACTAGCAGCCGACTAACGCCCTCCTCTAAGTCGCATTTTGGGTACTCCGGCAACGCACAGTCGACGGGGTCAAGGGACGGACTACTTCAAATAACCCACATAGTAGATTCCGATCACGTTATTCGAAGAATCCCGTATCGGCTTGTACCCTGTGATGTAAGGTTTTCCGAGGATATCCACCTCCCCATAGAACGCGTCACCTGCCCTGATGGACTCGATGGCTTTGCCTTTCGGATCCAGAATCGTTCCAATCGCTCGCGAGCCATCATCCTTCTTCACGTTGGTGGCGACGCGAACGTATTCGTCTCCACTCTTCACGAAGATCGTGGCGGTCCCCTGAGCCTGCTTTACGACCTCGTCAACCAGCTCGAAATTGTTATTCATCTTGGTTGAGCCAAAATAGATGGCAGGCGCCGCCTTGCCGGCGACCGCGTCGGTCCCTTCGATCCTTGGTGGACCTAGTTTATTCGCCTTCGACTCCAAAAGGTCCATCGCCGCCTTTACCTTCGCATCCTGTGCTTGGCCAACGTCTGGCAGAAACATTACGGCCCCGATGAGGCAGGCGATTGCCCAAATGCCGATTGCAATTTGCTTGAGGCTCATGAGCTTTCCTCCCCTGGAAACGCCTGCATGCGTCAGGGTCCTCACCACATTTCGGTGACGACGGGCAGGATCAGGCTGCAGCGGTTTGGGTTTAACGTCACGCGATAACCTCGCACTGATAAGTCGTGCCGGTGCGCGTCTCGAATCTAGTCTGGCACGCTGAGGACCAACATGCGTGGATCAGCCGAATGCATAGGTTTTCGTCAACCAGTTACAGCGCGCGGATTATACACCGAGCATAAAACAAAATATCGCTGCACGACGACGCGAAAATTGGGACAGCAATTCTGCCTGTGAAGAGACGCTCAACGGCCTGGCAAAAGCGGAATCGGACCACAGTACGACCTCAGCTGAGGGCGCTAGCCTACCCTGGCACCAATATCTTCGAACGCGACTGATTTTAGCAGTTACGCCTGACGGCGCGTAATCTCGATCACAGCCCATCCGGCGGCAGGCCGGATGCGCCTGCGGCCACCGGGCGTTTGCGCTTATGCTCGCGGTAGAAGGCGTAGAGTCCGGACAGGACGATAATCGCAGCACCTGTGATCATCATGGCGTCGGGCACGTCGCCGAAGATGAGATAGCCGAGCAGCATGGCCCATAGCAGCGCAAGATAGCGGAACGGCGCCACGGCGGAGATATCGCCGGTGCGCAGCGCCATGATGACGCACTGGTAGCCGATCAGGACAAGAACCGCAGCCATCGCCAGCAAGCCGAGCGCACCGGCGGATGGCTGGGTCCAGCCGCCGAGCGGGACGAGGATGACGGCGCCAGTCGTCGTCACCGTGACTGTTGTCAGCAGCGTGACGAACAGCGACGGAATCTGCGCCGGGATCTGTCTGGTCGCGAGATCGCGCAACGCGCAGAAGACCACCGAGATCAAGGCGAACAGCGCGAACTGGTTGAAGCCTTCGGCGCCAGGGCGAACGATGATGAGAACGCCGACAAAGCCGGCGATGATCGCAAGCCAGCGCCGCCAGCCGACCGGCTCACCGAATGCCAGCGCGGCGCCCAGCGTGACGAGCAGCGGCAGCGCCTGGAGGATCGCGGAGATATTCGCGAGCGGCAAATGCGAGAGTGCCGCAAGGTAGGAGACCGTTCCGCCGACTTCGCCGGTCACCCGCAGCGCGACCGGCTTGACCAGGAGCGTCCGAAACGACCGCATCGCGCCGTGGTGGAATGCCAGCGCCGTGATCAGCCCAATGGCAAACACACCCCGCACCAGCATCACCTGGCCGAAGTTCATCTCCGCTGACACGAACTTGGTGATCGCATCGTTGACCGTGAAGCCCGCCGTGGCCACCGCCATGAACAGGCTTCCGCGTACGTTCGGGGAAAGCGCCAAGTCAGCTACCGGGTCGGATTGGACGGGCAGGCTCGGCTACAACGTGGCGCGATCCGAAGGGGTCGCGCCACACTATCTTCTCTCACGTTGCGCCCGCCTTTTGCGCGTATTCCCAGGATGCCTTGGACAGCGGCACCGTGCGCTTGGCTGATTCGATCGCCTTCGCGTTCGCGGCGGTGCCGTCGCGGATCCGGCCGGCGATACCCTGCGTGATGCCCGCGAGGCGGAACAGATTATAGGCGAAGTACCAGTTGAGATCCGGCACCGCCATGTTGGTGACGTTGCAATAGATCTGCGCAGCCTCTTCCATGCTCGGAATGTTCAGCGCCTTGAGATCGGCGTCGGCAAGCCCCGACATGGTCCATTGCATCAACAGATAGGTGAAGTCGGCCATGGGATCGCCGAGCGTCGACAATTCCCAATCCAGCACCGCCAGCACCCGCGGCTCGGTCGGATGGAAGATCATGTTGTCGAGGCGGTAGTCGCCGTGGACGATCGAGACCCGCTCCTGCTGCGGCACCGTCTTCGGCAGCCACTCGGCCACCTTCTCGAATTCTTCGATGTGCTGCGTCTCGGACGCGCGGTACTGCTTGGTCCAGCGATCGATCTGGCGCGCGAAATAATTCCCGGGCTTGCCGAAATCGCCGAGCCCGATCGCTTCGGGATTGAAGACGTGGAGTTTCGCCAGCGTCTCGATCTTGCTGGTGAAAATCTTGCGCCAATCCTCCGGCGTCTGACTCGGCAGCGTCGGATCCCAGAACACCCGGCCCTCTTCAAAGGACATGACGTAGAAGGTGGCGCCGATCACGGAGTCGTCGGTGCAGAGCGCGTAGGCCCTCGCGACCGGAAAGCCCTGCTTGCCGAGCGCGGCGATCACGCGGAACTCGCGATCGACCGCGTGCGCTGATGGCAACAACTTACCGAACGGCTTGCGCCGCATCACGTAAGCGCGACCGGGCGTCTCGAGCTTATAGGTCGGGTTGGACTGGCCGCCCTTGAATTGCAGGACCTTCAGCGGTCCCTGAAACCCTTCAACGTGCTCCTGCATCCAGCGGGCAAGGCTTGCCTCGTCGATGCGATGCCGTTCCTCGACTTCCCGGGTCCCGGAAAATTCTTCGTCCTTCCTGACGCCGTCCGCCACGATGACGCTCCCTCACTCTTCTTGGGGAGCGCCATCTGGGCGTTCCCTAATTCAGGCTGACTGCGTCAGCCTGAATTTTCTCTCGACTTTTGAGCATGATCTGGTCGGAAAACCGGTGTCCACTTTTCCGGATCATGCTCTAGTGCGTAGTGTTTGCATACTTCCGAAGTTCAAGTCTGGCAATGGCGCGATTATGCACCTCGTCCGGACCGTCGGCCAACCGCAGCGTGCGGATGCCCGCATAATCCTTCGCCAAGCCTGCATCGTCGGACACGCCGCCGCCGCCATAGGCCTGGATCGCCTCGTCGATGATCTTCAGCGCCATATTCGGCGCCGCAACCTTGATCATGGCGATCTCGAGTTGCGCGGACTTGTTGCCGACCTTGTCCATCATGTCGGCAGCCTTGAGGCACAGCAGGCGCGTCATCTCGATATTGGTGCGGGCTTCGCCGATGCGCTGCTCCCACACCGAGTGCTCGATGATCTTTTTGCCGAAGGCGGTGCGCGACATCAGCCGTTTCACCATCTTCTCCAGCGCCTCTTCGGCCTTGCCGATGGTGCGCATGCAGTGATGGATGCGACCCGGGCCGAGGCGGCCCTGCGCGATCTCGAAACCGCGGCCTTCGCCGAGCAGGAGGTTCGACGCCGGCACGCGCACGTTCTCGAGCAGCACCTGGGCATGGCCGTGCGGCGCGTCATCGAAGCCGAACACCGGCAGCATCTTCTCGACCTTGATGCCGGGGGTGTCGAGCGGGACCAGGATCTGCGACTGCTGCTGATGCCTGGCGGCCGAAGGATCAGTCTTGCCCATCAGGATCGCGATCTTGCAGCGGGGATCGCCGACGCCCGACGACCACCATTTGCGGCCGTTGATCACATAGTGATCGCCGTCGCGCTCGATGCGGGTCTCGATGTTGGTCGCATCCGACGAGGCCACCGCGGGCTCCGTCATCAGGAAGGCTGAGCGGATCTCGCCGTCCATCAGCGGCCGCAGCCATTGCCGCTTCTGCTCCTTGGTGCCGTAGCGGAACAGCACTTCCATGTTGCCGGTGTCGGGCGCCGAGCAGTTGAAGACTTCGGACGCCCAGGTGATGTGGCCCATCTCTTCCGAGAGCAACGCGTATTCGAGATTGGTCAATCCCGCGCCGTGAAATTCGTCGTCATCATGCGAGGACGGCGGCAGGAACATGTTCCAGAGGCCCTCGGCCTTGGCCTTCTTCTTCAAGTCTTCAAGGATCGGGATCACCTTCCAGCGCGGCCCCTCCTCGTCCTGCTTCTTGTAGATCGGCACCGCCGGGCGAACATGCGCGGTCATGAACGACTGCACGCGGTTCAGCCATTCCCTCTGCTTGTCCGACATCGTGAAATCCATGGGACGCTCCTCGTTTCCTAGACTTTGGGCCGCACTGTCTTCTCGCCGCCCGCGCACCGCAAGGCCTGAGCACGGACGACAATGAATGTGGCGTGCCGGAACGCCGATCGCGCATATCAGCGGATTGACATTTTCCGGCCTTCAAACGATAGTTTCATACAAATGTTTGAAATGCAACTCCCTCTGCGCCTTTCGTCATTCCGGGGCAGCCCGCAGGGCTGAACCCGGAATCCAGAGATTACGGCGCGAGATTCCGGGTTCGCGACTGCGTCGCGCCCCGGAATGACGGAAAAGGCTGAAGGCCATGCCCAGCGACCAGACCCGTACCGCCATCCTCGCCGCCGCCGAGCGGCTCTATGCCGACCGCGGTTTCGGCGACGTCACGCTGCGCGACATCGTCGCGGAGGCGAACGTCAACCTCGCCGCGGTGAACTATCACTTCGGCTCGAAGGATGAATTGATCGCGGAACTGTTCGTCACCCGCAGCATCCAGCTCAACCGCGAACGGCTCAGACTATTGCAGGCCGCCGAGGAAGCAGGCGGTGAGCGGGCCTCGATCGATGCGATACTGCGCGCCCTTGTCGGCCCGACCTTGCGCGGCTGCCTGGGTCCGGAGAACCAGCGCTCCACCGCGGCACGTTTCATGATACGGGTCTCGATCGAATCCGTGCCGCCGATCCGCCGCATCCGAAACCGCGAGATCGACCACTTGCGCAAATTCATCGCGGCGATGCGGCGCTCGCTCCCCGGGCACAGCGATGTCGAACTCTACTGGGGCCTGCACTTCGCACTCGCCATGGCGCAGCAGACGGTGCGCGACAGCGAGCGGCTGACGAAGCTGTCGGAAGGCAAATGCGACGTCGACGACGTCGAAGGGATCATCGCGCGCGTGGTATCGGTCGCAGCGATGGCGCTGACGACGGGCGATGCCGCGAGCAAGGCGCCGGCGCGCATGCTCGCGCGCGACGCGCGCTAAGAGCGCGATCCGATCAAGTTGAATCGGCAGCGGATTGGCTTCACCTCCCCCGCAAGCGGAGAGGCACAGGCCGCCTTCGGCGGCCGTCCTTGGAGAACGCCGAAGCGGAGCTTCGGCTATGGCGCAGCGCCGGGTGAGGGCTCTCTCCGCGCAAAGATAATCTCTTTCTTTTCGCGGAGAGACCCTCACCCCAGCCCTCTCCCGCAAGCGGGAGAGGGAGCGCAGCTTCATTGCGGCTGGATTTCAATCTGATCGGATCACACGCTAATTCAACGCAGAGACAGTGTCAGAAGCAATCGGACCCGTGCCACTGGCCTGGGCCATGCCGTACGCTGCAAATGAAACCGCAGCATTGGCCTGGATCATCACCAGGTCCGGTTTCTTGTTGCCCATGAATGTGATCCGGAAATGGTAGAACGGAATCTGCTGCGCTCCGACCGTTTGATAGGCCAGCACGGCCTGAACGTCGGCGACATTATTTCCCGAGTAGCTCGCCGCCAAAATCGAAAACCGGCAAGTGCCGTCTTGGTTGTTGGTGGGACAAGTATAATGCCAGTTATAAACCGCAGATCCTGGCGGAAAGGATTGCGCAATGGCTGGGCTTGCAAGAAGCGCCGCAAGTAAAGGTAAAGCGGAGCGAGCGAGCTGCATCGGTCATTCTCCCCTCACAATTACAGATACAAACGAGCTTATTAAATACCCAGCGACGAAATCTGTCTTTCAATTTCGCGGCACAATATGCCGTTTGGCGGCCATCGACGGGCGCCCATCTCTCCCCAGCGGCCGTAGCCCGGGTGGAGCGAAGCGTAACCCGGGGAAAGCCCGCGCGATGCTCGACAGATCCCGGATTGCGCTTCGCTCCACCCGGGCTACGCTCCGCCGCAACGCTTAAACGATCCCCTTCGCCTTCAGGCCCTCGATCTTGGCTTCGTCATAACCGAGCTCGCCCGACAGCACTTCCTTGGTGTTGGCGCCGAGCAGCGGCGGTGCGCGGTAGTCCTTGATTGGCGTGGCCGAGAACGTCAGCGCGTTGCGGATCAGCGACAGCGAATGCTCGAAGGGGTGGTCGACCTTGATCTCCATGCCGCGCGAACGGACATGCTCGTCGGCAAACATCTGCGCGAAATCGTTGACGGGGCCGGACGGCACGCCGGCCTTCTCCAGCTCCTCGAGCCAATAGGCGACCGGCTTTTTCAGGAACAGGCCGGCGAAGATCGCCATGATCTCCTTGCCGTGCACGACGCGGTTGTTGTTCTTGACGAAACGCGGGTCCTTGGCGAGTTCGGGCTCGCCGAGCACGGCGCAGGTGCGCTCGAACTGCGCATCGTTGCCGACCACCAGCATCAGTTCGCCGTCGGTGCAGCGGAACACGCCGGCCGGCATGCCGCCATTGCCCCAGGTGCCGCGGCGCGGCGGTGTCTTGCCGTCGACGAGATAGATCTGCGCGTAGTGCGAGAGCGAAGCGATCACGGTGTCGAACAGGCAGACATCGACATGCTGCCCCTCCCCGCCCCTCGCATCGCGATGGTAGAGCGCGGACAGGATGCCGATCGAGGTGTTCATGCCGGTCATGTAATCGACGATGGAGGGGCCGACCTTCATCGGGCCGGCGCCGGGCTCGCCATCCATATGGCCGGTGACGCTCATCAGCCCGCCCATCGCCTGGAAGATCGCATCATAGCCGGCGCGCGGCGCATAGGGGCCGGTCTGGCCGAAGCCGGTCACCGAGCAATAGATGATGCGCGGGTTGATCTTCTTGATCGAGTCGTAATCGAGCCCGTAGCGCTTGAGATCGCCGACCTTGTAGTTCTCCATCATCACGTCGACGCCCTTGGCGAGTTCGCGGATGATCTCCTGCCCCTCCGGCTTCGCGATGTTGACCGTGACCGACTTCTTGTTGCGGTTGGCGCAGAGATAGAACGAGTTGTTGTTGTTCTCCTTGCCTTCGGGATCCTCCAGATAAGGCGGACCAAAGGCGCGCGCGTCGTCGCCGGTGCCGGGACGTTCGATCTTGATCACCTCGGCGCCGAGATCGGCCAGCATCTGCGCCGACAAGGGACCCGCGAGCACACGCGTCAGGTCGAGAATCTTGATGCCCGAGAGTGGCAGAGCCGACATGAAAACTTCCTCCGAAGAAACTTATGCTCTTGTGGCGCGGGAACAGAGGTCCGGCCGCGCTGTCGAAACAGCGGATACACTATTTTCCAACGGCGAGTACTGCGCTCTCGGCATGAAGCTATCCGTCTATCTTCAGGCGGCCAGCGATCCCCGTCCGGCAGGAATGAACTTTGTATGTATTTTCAACAACTTGAAAGCACAGAATGCATGCGGCGGGATCAGTTGACACAGGGCCGGGAGGCCGGTGTAGGCTGGTCGCCAGCGGGGGTGGCGGCGGACAGAGAAGCACTGACGAGGCATCCGGTGCCCAATGATGCGCGCCACCAGCCGCAGGCGGATCTGCCGAGCCTCGCCTTGGCCGGCCTGCCGTTTGCCGAGCAGCCCGCACTGCAATTGATCTATGACACTGCGCCGATCGGGCTCGCATTCCTGTCGCCGGACTGCCGCTATCTGCATATCAACCAGCGGTTGACCGAAATATGCGGCATTTCCGTCGAAGGGCATCTTGGACGAACGGTGCGCGAATGCGTGCCTGCGCTGGCCGACTCAGTCGAGGCCATCGTCCGCTCGATCATGACGACCGGCGAACCGGTGATCGGCGTCGAGGTGGCCGGGCAGCGTCCCGACCAGGTCGAAGACCGCACGTGGATCACCTATTGGCACCCGCACCGGGGACCGCGCGGCGACGTCATCGGCGTCAACGTCGCCGCCGAAGAGATCACCGAACGCAAGCGCGCTGAAGCCGCACTGCTGGCCAGCGAACGGCAGTTTCACACGCTGGCCGATGCCATTCCGCAACTGGTCTGGATGGCGGACGCTGATGGCCGGATCTTCTGGATCAACAGCCAATGGTACGACTATACGGGCGTGCCCGTGGAAGCCGGCAGCGTGCATGACTGGCAGGCGCTGCTCTCCCCTGCCTCACAGCCGGAGGTCAAGAGCCGCTGGGCGCAATCGCTGCGCGCGGGCGTGCCACTCGAAATGGAGTTGTCGCTGCTCGGAAAGGACGGACGCTACCGCCCATTCCTGACCCGGGTGATCCCGCTCCGGGATGCGACCTCGACGGTGTATCGCTGGATCGGCACCCATATCGATATCAGCGAGCAGAAGCGGCGCGAGGAGCACACCCGCTTCATCGTCGAGGAGCTTTCACACCGCACCAAGAACCTGCTCGCCGTCGTCATGGCGGTCGCCAACCAAACCGCGAAATATACCGGGGACGTCAAGCAGTACCAGACGCGCTTCATCGAGCGGCTGCAGGCGCTGGCGCATTGTCATGATCTGCTGGTCAGGGATAGCTGGCGTGGCTCCTCGCTGCACGATCTGGTGTCGTCACAGATGCGGCCCTTCGATGAAGCCAATTCAGGGCGCATCGACGCGGATGGCCCGGCGATCGTCCTCAAGCCCGACGCCGTGCAGCATCTGGGCCTGGCGTTGCATGAGCTTGCGACCAATGCCTCCAAGCATGGGGCGTTGTCGGCGCCCGGCGGCGAGGTGGTGATCCGCTGGCACGCGGAGGACGCGGACGACCGCATTCGATTCTCGTGGTCGGAAAAGGGCGGCCCCGCCGTGACGCCGCCGCAACGGCAAGGTTTCGGCCGCGTCGTGATCGAGCAGATCGTGCCCCGCGCCCTGAACGGCAGCGGCAACCTCGATTTTCACCCGACGGGCGTAAACTGGACGCTCGAATTCCTTCAGCAGGCCGATCGATGACCGCCTGTGATATCAGGGGATCAACGTTCAACGATGATCCCCTGAGCGATATCGATCGGACGGGATGCGGAGTTACGCCGCTGCGGCCTTGCGGCGGGCGGGCGCTTTCTTTCCTGTCGCCGCTTCGTTGATGATGCGGACGATCAGCGATCGCGTATCGCGTTTGGCGAACTCATCGGCCATCGATGCGGCCCGCATGCGGTAGCCCGGCTTTTCGAGCACGGTCCGAACCGCCTCGCGCAGGACCCGCGGATCCGGCTGATTGGTCGCCAGATTGATACCGACGCCGGACCACGCGATGCGCGCGTTCACATCGGCCTTGTCCTCGGTCAGACCGGCGCTCACGATCGGAATTCCAAAGCTCATCGCCTGATTGACGCTGCCGTAGCCGCCATTGGTAACGAACACATCCGTCTTTCCAAGGATCCACTCGAACGGCAGGTAGCTGGACACGCGGGCATTGGACGGAATCGGGCCGGGGATCGCATCGACCGGACGACCACCCGTGGTCACGACCACCAGCAGATCCGGCTCGTCCGCAAGGGCCGCCAGTGTCGGCGCGACGAGAAGACCGAAATCGTGATTGGCCACCGTCCCCTGCGTGACCAGCACCACCTTGCGCGTGCCGTCGAGATCACCGGCCCATGGCGGCACCGGCGCCTGGTTCGGAATGATCGGAGGTCTACCCACGAACTGGACCGTGGACGGCAGCTTTCGCGGAAACTCGAAGCTCGGCACCGATAGCTGCAGATAGGCGTCGGCCAGTTCCACAACGGCCTCGAACAGCACTGTCGGCAACGGCCGCGCGCCCAGTTCTGCCAGGAGCTCATTGATCCGGCGCGTTGCCGGCTCGTTGACCACACTGTCATATTCCTTGGCGATGACGGCGTAATTGTCACGCTCTGCCTGGGTGGTTGCGGGCGGAAGTCCAAGGAAGAGCGGTGCGCCATCGTCACGGCTCGAGTGCAGCACCGAAGTCCCGCACAGCACCACCGGAGGCCGATTTGCACGCGAGCCGAGCGCCATCGGAAGCACACCAAAGAACATGTCGTCACCCACGATGACGTCGGGCTGGAGCTCGTGCACGAGCTGCTGCAAACCGGCATGTTGCGCCGGCATGGTATCGACAAAAATGCGCTCCAGGGCGACGCGCAGCCATTGTAGCCCAGGCTCCATATTCTTGAGCTCCGGCACGGCCTCATCGAACTTTCGCAGATCGAGGTCGGCGGCGGCGGGCAGCGAACGGAATCCTGCACCGATGGCCTCAACCCGTGACCGCAGCACGCTGCCGGTCAGGAATGTAACATCGTGTCGCTCGTCGATAAGGCCGCGAGCGACTGCAAGCAGCGGATTGAGATGGCCGGTTGCAGGCGTCGAAGCGATGAGAACTTTCATGTGATCCTCCAGCGTGAACATCGGCGCGGGAGACCATCTCGCCCTGAGAAGGCCCGGCCGGCTCAGGGAGGACTTTGGCGAAGCATCGCTACGCTTCGGCTTCGAACAGCGAGAGAATGGTTACGGCTGAAATGGAGTTTGGCGAGGGCTCTTTCCCCACGGATAGTCCCATCGTGGGGACACCCTCACCCCACCCCTCTCCCGCAAGCGGGAGAGGGAGCGCAGATTCATCGCAGCTCGAAACTCGACCTGATTGGACGGTGCGCTAGGCCGTGTGGACAGTTACCTTATCCAGAGCAGAGTGGCGGCAATGGCGACGACGGCGAAGTAGTTTCGC
>NZ_JBEGDB010000264.1:0-11158 GCF_043638955.1 Bradyrhizobium sp. 31Argb
AGGCTTCCTCCTAAAAGAAAGCCTTGAATCACGTTCAATCTGATTTGAGAATCCCAAGAGTCCACACGGCCTAGCACGACCGGCGCAGTAAACCTGCTTCCTGGAAGCATCACATCGGTGAGCGCCGCCGGGCTGCTGCTTCCTTTTGGCGGCACGACGGACGGCGTGAGCTACAAGTACAACGGCGGCGAATTTTCGTATGGCGGGATCAATACGCCGGTCGGCGGCAGTATCACGTTCAACGCGCAATCCGTCGTCGGGCACCCGGGCGCGACGCTCGACCTCTCGGGCGGCGGCGAACTTGCGGGCTCGGCGTTCATCTCCGGCCGCGGCGGTTCGGTCGACATCCTGACCACGGCCTTGGCCAACGCCAATCCGGCAAATTCCTTCAGCGCCTCCGGCAATGCCGTCTATGCCATCGTGCCCGGCTATGCGAGCAGCTACGCGCCGAGCGATCCCAGCACTCGGGCTGCACCGGCCACGGGCCAGCAGATCACGATACCAGCCGGCGTTCCCGGCCTGGCCGCCGGCACCTATACCCTGCTGCCCTCGCAGTATGCGCTGTTGCCCGGCGCCTTCCGTGTCGAACTCGGCGGCATATCAAAGGCCCCGCTCTCCGGCGCGATCAAGACAGAGTCCGGCTCCTATGGCTCCTATGTCGTGGATGCCAATACCAGCATTGCCAACACGTCGATTCAGCCGCCGCTTGCTGTCCGGGCGATCATCATGCCCGGAACGACGGTGCGCAAATATGCGCAATACAATGAGATGAGCTACAGCGACTTCGCGATCCAGAAGGCCGCGACGCTTAGCCAGACCCGTCCGGCATTGCCGGCGGACGCCAAGACCCTCAACCTGCTGCTCGCTGCCGGGGCCAGCGAAGCGCTGACCTTCGCCGGCACCGCCCTGTTTCAGCCCGCCGAAGGCGGAATAGGGGGGACGGCGACCGTTGACGTCACCTCTGCGGATGGTACGCGTCCGCCGCTGGAGATTTTCGGCGCCGCGCCAACGCCGGGATTTGATGGCGTTTCGGTGCGCGCGTCCGAGCTTAATGCGCTCAACGCGGGGCGGCTCTGGATCGGCGGCAGCAGGTGGTTGATCGGTGGATCCTCGTCGATCGTAAACTTCCGCGGCAGCACGGAAATCATCAATGTGCGCGCCGACGCCTATCTGCGCGCGCCCGAAATATTCCTCATCGCCGCCGACTACAATCCATATGATGACGTCGATGGTGGCCGGATCAATATCGAGGCTGGTGCGCGGATCGAAACCATCGGGATGGGCAAGCCGCCATTCGATTCATCCGACGGCCTGCTCTATTCGAGCCCAGGCACCATGGTCGCAGTCTCGAACGGATGGCTCAACTTCCTGCCTCCGGCGAGTGGCGGGACAGCGACAGGCGGAATCACAATCGGCGCTTGTCCGAGCGGTTCGTGCTCCAGCGACGCACGCATCGTCTCCGACGGCACAATTACGTTCCTGACTCCAGGCGAGGTGAAATTCGGCACGAATTTCAGGTTGGGCGCGAAGTACCTGTCCCTCGCGGTGCCTACCATCAATATCGGTGAGACCGCCGCGTTGGCTGATGCCAACGTTCCCACCGGCTTTCTGCTGAATCAAAGTGTCCTGAACATGTTGCTGGCCGGCGATCCCAGTCTCGGCGCGCCGAAGCTCGAGCGTCTGACATTGGGGGCCGCCAATTCGATCAATTTCTTTGGGACGGTGAGCCTGAGCACGATCGACCCGGCAACTGGAAAATCTTCTCTGGGTCAGCTCGTGCTGAACACGCCGGCGATCTACGGTTATGGTGATGCGGGGGATGTTGCGACAATCACCACCGAGACGCTGTACTGGAACGGCGTGATCGGCAACGTCGTGGGACCAGCGGACCAATTCGGCAGCGCGCCTCCCGGCGCCGTTGTGCAAAATGGTCCCGGCACCGGCAGCGGCGCGCTGAACATCAACGCCGAACGCATTGTATTCGGCTACAGCGATACGGAGCGACAGCGCAAGGACACGACGCTCGATCGTCTGGCACTCGGCTTCTCGACCGTCAATCTTGCCGCCAGCGATCGCATCACCGCCAATGGCAAAGGCTCGCTATCGGTCTACCAGGCGCAGGGCGATTATGTTGAACGCAAGGGCTATGCCTATGGCGGTGGTGCCCTCAACCTGATCACGCCGCTACTGACAGGTGAGGCCGGCTCCGTCACCACCATCACGGCGGGCGGCCCGCTCACCATGCGCGCGCCGGCGGGCGCCGCGGTTGTCACGACGGATGCGCTCGGCGCCGAAATCCGCTTGAACGCGGCGAGCATCACGCAGTTCGACACCACCATCGGCCTGCCCAGCGGACGGCTGACCATGAATGCGACCGGCGACATCGTGCTCGCCTCAGGATCGAAGCTCGACCTCGCCGGCCGTGCCGTGCAGCTGATCGATCAGACCCGCTACAGCTGGGGCGGCGACGTGATCCTGACCAGCACGGAAGGCAACGTGGTCCAGCAGGTGGGGTCGACGATCGATATCTCGGCCGCGAACAACGATGCCGGCACCGTGACGGTGGAGGCGCTGGGCGCCGGGGCGGGGCGGGTGGATCTGGCCGGCCTGATCAAGGGCGACAGCAGCGGCGGCCATGACGCGGGCGGGGGTGCGATCGTTCCGTACGATCAAGGCGGCATCGCCATTCGCGCCCAGACGTTGGCTGACTTCGTGGATCTCAACCAGCGCCTGACCGAGAGCGGCGTCATCGGCGCGCGCAGCTTCGTGCTCAAGCAGGGCGATCTCACGATCGGCAACGAGGTGAAGGCGCGCGAGGTCACTATCTCGGTCGACGGCGGCAGCCTTACCGTGGTGGGCCGCATCGACGCCAGCGGCGCGGAGGTCGGCACCATCAGGCTTTCCGCACGCGACAACCTGACCCTGGCCTCGGGATCGATGCTCGACGCGCATGGCACGGTGCTGCGCGTCGACAGCTACGGCCAACCGATCGAAGCGTCGAACCGCGCCGTTGTCGAGTTGACGACGGCACAGGGCACGCTTGATCTTGCAGCGGGCGCCACGATCGATGTGCGTTCGGCGGACACGGTCGCGCGCGGCAGCATCATCTTGAACGCGCCGCGTCGCGGCGGCGTGAACGGTACGGGCGACGGCGCCAACGACATTGCCGTCTCCGCGGCAGGGCCGCTTGATATTCGCGGCGCGCAAAGCATCGCGCTGAACGGATTCCGCAGCTACAACGATGCGCCTCTCGATCCCAACCCCACTGCCAGCGGTCGTCTGAACCAGATCATCACCCAGGACTATCTTGACGGCATCGATGCCGACAGCACCGCATTCATTGATGCGGCCTGGCTGAATGGCGCGCTGCAGTCGAAGATCGCCGGTCTCAAGGCATATGGAAACGCCTTCCATCTGCGGCCCGGCGTCGAGATCAGAAGCGCAACCGACGATGGCGACCTGACGGTGCAGGGCGATATCGACCTTGCCGGATACCGCTACGGCTCCAATGCGGACCGCAATCCGATGTCGCCGACCTATGGGGCAGGCGAGCCGGGCTCGATTGTCATCCGCGCCGGCGGCGATCTCAACATCTACGGCAGCGTCACCGACGGCTTCGGCAAGCCGGTGGCAACGCCCGACGGCGACAATGGCTGGTATCTCACGAGGCCGGGCTATCAGGGAACGGATGCGAACAGTGTCGACCTCAAGCTCCCTGTCAGCGTGACCATCGCGGCGGGGACGATGCTCGGCGGCGTCGATTCCCTGAACTTCGCCATTCCGCTCGGTAACATGACCGTGGTCGCGGGCGCGGTGATCCCGACGGAGGTCACGCTCGCCGATTCAGTCACCGTTCCTGCTGGCGGCGTTGTTGCAAGAGCCACGATTCGGCTCCCGGACGGCCAGACTTTTACCAAAGGACAGGTCATCCCTGGCGGCACCGAGCTTCCGGCCGGGACAATACTGAGTGCCGGCACTCTCCTGCCGGTCAACGTGCCAATTCAGGCGATGCTGTGGCCAGCAGGCGCTCCTTTGTCGGTGTTCTTAACTGATGGCGCTCCTGTCGAAGTCACGCAGGATACAACCATTCCCGCCGGCTCAGTCCTTCCAGGACTGCTTCAGATTTCCGAAGGCGGTTTTATCACGATCGACCCAAGCGGCGAGCGCGTCATCAACCTATTTGTCCCGCTGCGCGCGCCTGGAGCGGATGGAAGCCAGGGTAAAGTCTGGGGGAGCGCTCCCATGCTTTCCGCAGGATCACTGTCGTGGTCAATGCGGCTCGCAGCCGGTGCCGATCTCAGGTCGGCTGACACCCGCACGTTGAAGCCGGGCCGCAGCGGAGACATCAACCTGGCCGACACCCATTACTCGGGAGCTGTCGGGCTCGTCATTCTCCCGGGCAACTCGCAGGGAGTCGATCCCAGCGACGATCCTGTCTTCTGGTGCAGCTATGCTCCTGAAATCTGCGGTCCAGGTTTCAGGGTCGGGTCGCCGATTTTCAGCGTGCTGCGCACCGGCACGGGTGATCTCGAATTGCTGGCGGGGGGCAACTACACGCAATACTCACTCTATGGCGTCTACACCGCCGGCACTCAGGCTGCTGCGGTCGATCCGAAATACCAGCTTCCGCGCGGCGCCGATGGCAAAACGCTGCCCGACGGGACGCTCTATCAGGCCTATTATCCAGATCACGGCGGCAACGTGCTGCTCTCGGCCGGCGGCAATATTTCCGGCCTGAGCTTCGGCACCAGCAATGCGGTTGGCAACTGGCTGTGGCGGCAGGGCGGGGACATCGCCGGCCAGGCGACGGCCTGGTGGATCAACTTCGGACTCTACTCCAACGGCGTCAACCCGAACGATGGCAGCCAGACGTTGGGGACGCTGACCGGCTTCAGCGGCCTCGGCGCACTTGGCGGCGGTAACGTGACCGTTTCAGCCGCTGGCGATATCGGTGCCCTGACGAGTCTTTATCCGCCGAATACGGCGCTCGACGTGGCGATCGGGGGAACCGGACGCGTGACATCCGTCACCATGGATGGTGATCGGGTCACCGGCGGAACGCTGGATCTCACCGGCGGCGGTGACCTGACCATCAAGATCGGCGGCATACTGCACGGCGGCATGTCCTTCAACGGACCGGGCGCCACGCTGACGAATCTCCGTGGGCAGCTTGATCTGGCGGCTGGCTCGATCGGCACGCTCACACCTGTGTATGATGCCAGTACCGTGGATCCGCGCGCCCCCGATCCGCTGGTCGCCTCCCAGGCGCGATACAGCGATGGACTGTTCGTCGTCCTTGGCGATGCGGCGGCGACGTTGACCACCCGCGGCGATCTGGCTCTGGCCGGCACCGCCGATCCCGGCCGTCTACCTGTCCAAAACACCACGCCTTTCCTCTACACCGCCGCGGATGGCACGCAGATTCCCTACGATCATGGCGGCAATTCGTGGTTCTCGCTCTGGCGTCCAACCACCTCGATCGACCTGTTCGCGGCAGGTGGCAATCTGATGCCGATGTTCGACTATCAACCGCCCCTTACTGGCAATGTATATAATTGGGATCCGACCTACGCCCCGCCGACCTTCCGCGCTGTTGCCGCGAGCGGCGATATCCTTCTTCCCGGTGAAGTTTCGGCCTACGGCGCATTGCGGGGTTTCGAACTAGCGCCGTCGCCGGTCGGCCAGCTCGAATTGCTGGCACGCGGCTCGATCTACGCGAATGGCTTATCCGTCAGCATCTCCGGCGCCAGGGCCGATGCCAATTCGATTGCGAATCCATTCAAGCCGGCGTTCTACGCCGGCGCACCTGGTCAGCCGATACTGGATCCGATAACTGGCCAGCCGATCACAAACGTCACCCCGGTGCTACAGTCTGCCGCCGTTGCGAATCTCGGCCCATTCACGTTCTTTCTCGATACGCTGATCGCGGACACGCCGACCGCGACGTTGCATGCCGCCGATCCCGAGCCGGTGCGCTTCTATGCCGCAGATGGTGATATTATTGGCCTCACGACCGGAGGAATTTTGACGGCTGATCCGTTCAACAGCTTGTCCCCGATAATCTACGTCGCGGCAAAGCCGGTGCGCATCATGGCGGGCCGCGACATCATCGGCGCAGTCGATGATCGCTCGTCCGGCAGTCTGATCCTGCACAACCATGAAACCGATATTTCGGTCATTTCGGCCGGCCGCGACATCTATTACGCCAAGTACAACATCGCCGGACCCGGACTGCTCGACATCACCGCCGGCCGCAACGTGTACCAGGCTGACAAGGGTCGGCTGGTGAGCCTCGGCATGCTCCCGGAGGTCGATCCGCTTGCGGCGGTGAATCGCAGCGGCGGCGCTGGAATCACCGTCACGGCCGGTGTCGGCGCAAGCGGGCCGAACTATTCCGGGTTCGCCGAGCGCTATTTCGACCCGGAAAATCTCGCCGACCCCGCGCGGCCGCTCGCCGACCAGCCCGGCAAGGTGGCCAAGACCTATGAAGACGACCTGTTCACCTGGCTCACGAAGCGGTTCTCGCCCGAGCACCCCTATGTCGCCAATGGGAAGCAATATGTCTTCACCGGCACCAAGGAGGAGGCGCTCGCATTCTTCCTGACACTGCCGGTGGAACAACAGGGCGTATTCGTCCGGCAGGTCTATTACGCCGAGCTCGATATCAGTGGGAAGGAGTACAACGATCAGGACAGCCGCCGTGCCGGCAGCTACGTGCGTGGCCGCGAGGCCATCGCCACGTTGTTTCCGGAGAACGATGCCGCCGGCAAGCCGATCGCCTATCACGGCGACATCACGATGTTCAGCTCGCTCACGCCCAATCCGGACAATCCGACCGGGCCGCAGATCCTGCGGGATGCGGGTATCCGCACTGAACTCGGCGGTGCGATCCAGACCTTGACGCCGGGCGGCCGGACACTGGTCGGCGTCGAAGGCATCGCTCCCGGCCCCAATGCCGGTCTGATCACGATGGGCGCCGACAGCGCTATCCAGATGTATTCAAAGGGCAGCGTCCTGTTGGGCCTCTCCCGCGTCATGACCACATACGGCGGCGATATCCTGATCTGGTCGGCGGAAGGCGATATCAATGCCGGCCGCGGCTCCAAGACGACGCAGATCTTCACGCCGCCGCTCCGCAGCTATGACCGCTACGGCAACGTGACCATCTCTCCGCCGATGCCGTCGAGCGGCGCGGGCATTGCCGCCATCAGGTCTCTCCCGGACGTACCGCCAAGCGACGTCAATCTGGTTGCTCCGCTCGGCACCATCGATGCGGGCGAAGCCGGCATCCGCGCCAACAATGTCAATCTGGCTGCGCTGCAGATCATCAATGCCGGCAACATCCAGGCGCAAGGGACCGTCACCGGCGTTCCCATCATCGAGGCGCCGAATGTGAGCAATGCGCTCGCGGCGAACAGCACCGCGGGCGCCGCGGCGCAACAGGCTGCGGTCCCGCGGCAAGGTCCGGCTGACGCCCAGCCGTCGGTCATCATCGTCGAGTTCATCGGTTTTGGCGGCCCGCAGGATGAAGGCGATCAGCCGCGTGACGAACGACGACGTCCTGGGCGTCAGAGCGGACAGTACGATCCGAATGGCATGCTTCGTGTCATTGGGAACGGTCCGGGCGCGGCCGAGCAGGCAGGTGAACTGACCACGGAGGAGCGAAGCAAGATGACCAAGCAGATGGATGCGTCCGGGTCCCTGTGAGGCGGGTACGTGACAGGTCGGGGCCTGCCGCAAAAGACACTGACGACAACGCTTTGAGCGAGGTTGTTATCGTCAGCGTTCCGGCAATCCGAGCTCGAGCAGCGTCTGCATGGACTGCTCGCCCGCCGCGAGAAAAGCCGGGCTGGCATTGCGCGTTGGCAGCGAGATGTTGAGGGCCGTCGAATCGGGCCGCAACGCCATGGCCTTTGCCATCGCCGTCCTTGCCTCGTCCGGCTGGCCCAGGCGCTGATAGGCCACGGCCAGCAGCATATAGGAGCGTCCCGACGCTGGCGTGATGGCGATCGACCGCTGCAGCCAGGACACCGCTTCCTCGTTGCTGCCCATGAGCAGGGCGGTCCATCCCGCCCCGAGCATCCAGGTCCAGCGCGAAACTTCCGGCGTGTCGAAGCGATCGGCCTGCTTGAATGTTGCCAGCGCGTCCTCGAAGCGCCCCAATTGAAGCTGCGCCAGGCCGATGTGGTAGAGAACCAACCCGTTCCACGGATCAAAACTCAATGCTTTCGCGCAGGCCACCAGACTTTCAACGAACTCGTTGGTCGCGGTCAGGAAGCGGCAATAGGCTTCCAGCACCGGAATGTAACGTGGCGTCGTCTGTCGTGCGCGCTCCAGCAGCGATCCGGCGTTGCGCTCCGCCGCTGCGCGTTCGGCCGGCGCGTACCACGTCATCTGAATCCCCCGCAACTGAAGGGCGGCCAGCGCGATCTGCAGCTCGGTATTGTCGGGCTCGGCGGCAAGCGCTTTTTCCAGCATCGTCTGCGCTGTGGCAAAACGTTCGCGCGTCGTTCGATTGATCGAGGCTGTGGCTTGCTCGATCGCAACTTTGGCGTCGCCGGCTGCCGCCGGATGGGCGCCGGATTCCAGAAGCGCGTTAAGGCGCCGTGCCAGCGCATGACCTGCTCCCGCGGCCAGCCGCGATTGCTGCAACTGCATGTCCGATTCGGTGGCGTCGACCGACACCGTAACGACCGCCTGGACTTCGCCGGTGGCGGTCTGGATCATGCGCGCCCGCAAGATCCAGGATTGCGGACCTTTCTCCAGTTCGCCATTCAGCACGAAGTCCGACTGTGCCGAGGGCGTGGATGCGGGCGCCGTTGCCGCCGCGACCTGCCGCGGTGCGACCACGCGGATATTGTCGATCCTGGCCAGACCGTCGGTCAGGCGGTCGGTTACAGCCGCCGCCGTGCCGGGCCCTCGGGGGTCGTTGCTCGCATCGACGATCGGGGTTAGCGCAATGGTCGGCGGCGACCGCTTGAACATGAGATCGGGACGGAAGGTCGGAGCGGCCACCGCAAACCCGAAGATCACGCAGAGGGCTGCTGCGGCGGCGGCAGCCACCGGCCGGCGCAGGCCGAATAGCCGCCGCGGTGTTGTAATCTCGGTCGCGGGTTCAGCGCTTGCAATTGGCTCGGCGCTCGCCTGCACGGCAACGGCAGGTGCTGGCGGCTTAATCGACACTTCGGCTGCGAACAGGTAGCCGCGGCCGGACACGAGTTTGATCGTCTGCCGCCGGTCATCGCCCAGCGCGGTGCGAATCTCGCGGATGCATTGGAACAGGCTGTCTTCGCCGACATGGACGTTCGGCCAGACCGCCTCCATCAGCTCTTCCTTGCTCAGTACCCGGCCCGCATTGGCGGCGAATAGCTGCAGCATCTCAAGCGCTTTCGGCCTGAGCCTGACCGCCTCGCCATCCGGCCCGCGCAACTCGGCGCGCTCCCGATCGAGCTCAAATCCGGCAAAACGAAACACCCAGCCCCCGGTTCCCCGAAACTGCCCCAAGCCGCCGGAAATGTCGGAAAATCCGTGCTGTGGCGGCTCATTCAGAAAATATCAGAAAAACTTCAGAACGCCACGGGCACCGCATCAGGACACCTGGCCGCCATCATGGGACGAATGCGCTCCCGCCTTTTCGGCTGCCGTGGGGCCACGCGCCGACGGGCGGGGCGGGGAGAGGCGGTGTTCCGGAAAGTATTGGGATCGGTTCGGGGCCCCCTGGGTACCGGCACACCGACCTCGCCCCGTTTTGGGACAAAGACGCTTTTCATTCCTCTTGGACGATGAGACCCCTGTGCTCAGCTTTACGACCGACGACATCGACCCCGAGCATCGCTTCGATCATTGGCGCGAGGTGCGCGGAAAGAGCCTGTTCGGTGTCACGATCGAACTGCCGAGCGAGCGCCGCGCCGACTTTCAGGGGCGGCTTTCCGCGATCGATATCGGAGGCGCGATCGTCTCGCGGATGCATGCCTCGTCCTATCGGGTCAGCCGGACCAGCGGCGACATCGCGCGCATGCCGGCCGACAGCCTGTGCATTGCGTGGCAGACGCGCGGGGCCGGTTGGATGGATGTCGGCCGGGGGCGGGGACATCGCGTGGCCGATGGCGACATCGTCATCAACCATTCCGACACTCCCTTCGAGGGGACACCGGAGCGTTCCGACGGGTTCGACTTCCTGATGCTGAAGATCCCCCTGGGCCGCGACGTGCTGCTGGGCGCGCCGGCCCATGACCTTTTCGCCGCGACGCTGTTGCAGAAGAGCCCGTTCTTCAGGGCGCTCTCGGCGCTGTTTCATGCCTTGACGCAGGAGCCGCGCGGTGTCGTCGATCCCTCGGCAGAGATCACGCATATCGCAAGATTGGCCATGCTCGCGCGGGGCCGTCTCTTGCCTGGAATGCCCGAGTGCCGCGCGGCGCTGCGTTCGGGCTTCTACTATGCCGCGCGTGACATTCTCGTCCGCGATCTGCATCAGCCGGGCTTGTCGCCCGCGCAGGTCGCGCAAGAACTCGGAATATCGCTGCGGCAGGTTCATGTGTTGTTCGAGCCGACGGGGCTCTCATTCTCGCGCACGCTGGCGGCCCTGCGGGTGCGCAAAGCGGGCGAGTTGTTGGCAATGGCGCCGTCACGGCCCGTCGCGGATGTCGCCTATGCCTGTGGCTTCGATAGCCTTGCAACATTTTATCGCGCCTTCCGAAATTACTACGGCATGACGCCGCGCGACATGCGCGTTCACGCGAACTGCGAGTGAGAGGCTGTGGCCGCTTCGCTGCGACGGCGCAGAGTCATGGGGACGCTGCAGGTCAAAATCGAGGGCGTGCGCGCATTGAGAAGACAGCCTGTTACCGCTTCTGTAAACGCCCGCAGGCATTTGGATTTTCGGATCATTCCCGAAAGAGGAGTGGCCGAGCCGTTCAGGGGGCTGTTCTCGCTTGCTGACCATCAGGGTTTTCATCACCAAAATATTTTCAAAATCTACAGCTTGCGGCGAATATTGAGGCAGCGCGCGTTCGCGGCTGCTGCCAGCCGCGCGCGTCTGTTCGTTGATGCCGTCTCGCTGATTAACAGCAGGCTTCGATGGCCGCTCTAGCATTACAGTTGTAATTGACTGAGGATTCTGAATCCATGGGCAACCATGATTCGAAGATCGTGGACGCAG
>NZ_JBEGDB010000265.1:0-11140 GCF_043638955.1 Bradyrhizobium sp. 31Argb
TTGGCGTAGAGCTCACCAGGCCGCCGCCCAGCGCGCGCACTTCAAAACAAAAAGACAACTGTAATGCTAGGCAGAAACGCTTTGCTCAATCGGTACATTGCCGGTTTCGACCCGTTGCGTCCCTTCCCGTTGCGCAAGCCGTCGGCTATTTCAACTCGCTCGCCAGGAACTGCGTGACACGATTGATCGCATCCGCGCGGGCTTCGGGATTTGACCCTATGGTCGGCGAACTTCCATCCGGCCGTTTCTGGCTGATCATTTGCGTCAGCGGAAGGTTCGGATGGTCGAAGGCGTGATGTGTGTTGGGATAGAAGTGCATGTCAATCGGAGGGCTGCCCTCGTCTTTTGCCCGCGCGACCATGTCCTTGCATGGCCCCGGAGGCGTAGCGCTGTCTGACTCGCCCATCAACAGCAGCATCGGTTGGCGGGGCCGCCAATGCGGGTCCTTGTCCGCGACCGGAGGACAGTTCGGATAAATGGCGATCGCAGCCCGGAAATCCTTTTCCGGCGGCACATCTTTCGGCAACGCGCCATTGGCGATCGTAAACAGCATTGCCATTCCGCCGTATGACTGACCAAAAATAGCGATGCTGCCGGACCGCACATCGGAGCGCGACCTCAAGTAATTCATGGCACCAAACGCGTCCCTTGGCGTCTCCCGATTTGGCAGAATGGGGCGCGAGAAAACCGGCAACAACGCGCAAAGACTGCCGTGTCCGCGAGGTTGAAAGGAGTCGATCAGGAGAACGACATATCCCTTTTGAGAGAGGACTTCGCCCCATGTTCCGTAGAGCGGGCGGACTTCGCCTTTTTCATTTGCTGCGCCGTCGCATCCGTGAACGCTGACGACTGCTGCAAAGGGTCCGGGTCCAGACGGCCTGTAAAGATAGCCATTGATGATCGTGGGCGTTCCACCCGTCAGGTCACTGTCCGTCGAGGGGAATGAGACCTTCTCTTGCGCCCTGGCTGTCGAGATCAATGCGAGAAGGAGACCGAACGCGAGTGCGATGCAATTGAAGAAAGCAATAATATTCGACTTGGAGACCGCCGCCATATTGCGCTCCATGGTTTTGCTAATCAGCTATTCAAAAAGCATTGTCGCTCCATCGACCTTCAATCGGGTCGTACCTCCGGGCATTGCGCCGGGTGCTCAACCTATAGTATTTCATAGACTTGAGGAAGGGGTATTGCCGAGAGTGTCTCAGCTGCTCGCAGGCGCGCGACGCGGCTCGATCCACATCCAGCCAGTGACGCCGGCAAGTGCGGCGCAACCCGCGGGCACCAGCATGATCGCGTGTAGCGCGCGCTCGAATGCGGCTATTGCTTCCGCACCAGCGCTCGCCTGTCCGGACATCACGGCATTGAGGGCCTCGTTGGCTTGCGCAGGCGTCGTCCCGGCAAGATGATACAAAAAGTCTGCAAAGAACGCTGCCCCGAGCGCTGCAACTGCGAGCAGGCCACCGACTCGAGCGACCGCGTTGTTGACGCCCGAAGCAATGCCGGCATGAGCTTTGCCGGCGGCCCCCATCACGGTCGACGTCAGCGGCGGAACCGTAATTGCCATCCCCGCGCCGAGCAGGACCATCGATGGAAACACGCTGATCCAGTAAGGCTGCCCGAAATCGACAAAAGCCAGCATCGCCAATCCGCAGGCCGCGACGATCGGTCCGACGGTGAGCAGCAGCCGCGGCCCCAGACGGTCAGCAACGGTCCCGGCGAATGATGCCCCGAATCCCATGATCAGTGCTAAAGGCAGCAGCGCCGCGCCGGCTTGTGTCGCGGAGTAGCCACCGAGGCGGATCAGGCCGAACGGCAGATAATACAGCGCACCTCCGAGCGCGAAGTAGAGCAACAGCGTCAAGGCATTAGTTGCCGAGAAATCGCGCGATCGATAGAGCGACAACGGCATCATCGCCCGCTCATGGAGGCGCGCTTCGATCACGACGAACGACACCAGGAAAACGGCTCCCACGCCCAGGGCGGCCAGCACTGTCTTGTCGCGAAATCCCGATGCCGGAATGGCACTCAGAGACCACGTGATCGCAGCAAGGCCAATCGCGACTGAGGCGGCGCCACCCCAGTCGAGTTGCTTTGCTCGGGGGTCGCTGCTTTCGCAGCTGAAGCGAAGCGCAAGTCCGGCCGCGGCGATGGCGAGCGGGACATTGAGGAGAAAGATCGCCCGCCACGATACCTGGTCGACCAGCCAGCCGCCCAGCATCGGACCCGCCGCCATCATCAGTGCACCTGCGCCCGCCCAGATCCCGATTGCCCGGCTCCGCTCATGCTTGCCGAAGGTCGCTCCTAACATTGCCAGACTGGCCGGCGTTAGCAGCGCGGCACCAAAACCTTGAACCGCACGGCTGGCGATAAGCACCGTGATATTCGGCGAGAGCCCGCAGACGATGGAGGCGGCGATAAAGACCGCGATGCCCAGAACAAAAATCCGGCGTCGGCCGTAGAGATCGGCCGCTGAGCCACCGATCAGCACGAGCGCGCCGAGCAGCAGCAGGTAGGCGTTGACGATCCACTGTGTCGCCGCCGCATCTGCATTCAGCGCCTGTTGGATTGCGGGCAGCGCGATGTTCACGACTGAGCCGTCGAGGAGGGCCATGCTGGACCCAATGACGGTCGCCGCCAATGTCAGCCACTTGCGTCTCTGTGACAGGGCGGCGTCAAAAGCCGGTGTCGCCTCGATGACCCCGGCGTCGCACGGTGGCCGCGCGAATCCAATCATTGGATCCCCGAGAAGGACTGATATCGCGGGTTAGCGTGCACCTGACGTATACCGTTGGCAACCCGGTGGAAAAGTTCGAGGCCGCCAGCTACCGGGCTGCTGATATCGAGGTCCAGGAGATGTGGGAGAGCTGAGCGATTCCAGTCGGCTCCTCGGGCACTCGCGCTACGCTTGCATTGTCACACACGACGTCTTGCTGGCGATGCGCCGAGATGCAATAGATCGGCCGCACGCGAAGCAGCTGGGGCGCGGGTCTGTGGTAATTAACTACCTTAAGTTGCGTGGACTTGATCGAGCGTACGCACCGTTTCGACAGCGGATCGTGCTCGAGCACAACAAATTGACGCAGAAGGTCTTGTCGGAGCTGAATAAGCGGGACGAGCCTCCCGTGCCCACGCTCGACCTGCTGACACCCGATCGGCACGCGACATTACAAATGTTCGACAGCGAGCCAGATTACCCAACGCTCCGCGACATTGTCGCGAAATACGTTGCAAACGAACAAGACCTTGCAAGCAAGCCTCGTATGGGCCGCGCTTGGGACCACATCCGCTGCCTGACGGAAAGCAAATAGCTCGTGCGGGGCGCGATGACCGGCGGATGGAAGATCAGCGATTTTGCCGCGATGATCGCGGTGCTGTGCGTCGTCGCACTGGTCGGACTGTGGGACAACGAGCGGACGATCCGTCGCAATCTCGATGCGGGCTATGCTACCAGCGCCATGATCACCGGCGCCCACGAACAGCGCCGTTTTCCATTGACGTTCGATGGTCTGCGCCCCCGCCTCCTCGATCAGGTCCATTCGCTCGATCTCACGTGGCGCGGACCCGATGGGACCGAGCGCACGCGCCAGAAGGTGCCGGTCAGCGACCAATACCTCGCGCCACTGATGGTCGGCGACAAGGTTCGCCTCGTGCCAGTGCCGATCAAGGTCGTTGACGAGCAGGAAGCCGTGCCGACCATCGTGCCGGACGCGGACGCGCGTCGGAACTACATGAATGGCTTCGCGACCTGGGTCCGCTACGGGGCCGCGATCGCCGCTTTCATTTTCGTCGTCAGTTTCGGCACCCGATGGTGGCAGCGTAACCGAGGCGTCCTTGCCGGCGCCGGGCCCGGACTGGAGCCGACGGCATGGCACATTCCTCCCCGGCTCACGATCCTGACGGTCGTTTGCCTGGGGATGGCCGGGATGATGGGATATTTTTCGCTCAGGGATGGCTGGGCAACGGCGGCCATACGCGCGCACGGCAGTGACACGACCGCGGCCATCACCGGCCTCCACGCCACGGTGGGCCGCGACCGCACGATCTCGATTGAAGTATCGTAGCCCGGGTGGAGCGCCAGCGTAACCCGGGGCCCGCTCACTCATGCTGATACACATATCCCGGGTCTACGGAGCGAGGCGGTCCCTGCCCACGAAAAACGTTTCGAGAGTCAGAAAGCGAACCGAAGTCTCGGCGCTGGTCGACCATAGTTCGATAGATGTCGGCACGGCGCGGCAACCCCGTCCGGTCCGACCATCTGGGAAATCCTTCCCGGCTCGTTCGCAGCACGCACGCTTCGAGAGAGCCGGGATGCGTATCGAACTGCCGTTGGTTCCAGTCTCGCTCGAAAAGGATTACAACCCGTGAATAATGCGAATTCGAATGAAATGAACGCCAATCCGAATGCCGGTGATGATGCGAAGCGCGGATTCGACATGCCGCTGTTCGCGATGCCGGAAGTGTATCACAGCATCGCCGAGCAAAGCATGGCGCGCGCAAAGGAGAATTGCGAAAGGATGAAGGCCGCTTCTGGCGAGATCGCTGACATCCTCAAGGAAGCCTGTTCGACCAACGCGAAAGGCGCCGCCGACTACGCGGCCAAGTTGATCGAGATCTCGGGCACGAACACCAGCTCCGCTCTCGAATTTCTCACACATCTGATGGGGACGAAGTCGCTGCCGGAGATCATCCAGCTATCGGCCACGCATGGCCGCAAGAATTTTGAGGTCACCTCCGCTCAGAACAAGGAACTGTGGGAGCTCACTCGGGAAGTGGCGAAGGAGACTGCCGAGCCTATCAGGAAGAGCCTTGCCAGGGTGCTGCGGACAGGTCCCTAGATCGAACCTCTCTTAAGCGCCACGGAGAATCGGCTGGACACAAGCGCCTCCCGCGAGAAGAGGCGGAGTCCAGCCGATGGCCCGCGGAATGCTGCTGATGCAGCAACTCGGGACATTGAGGGAGGACCAAGATGGGTATCGTCATGATCAAATGCCCGCAGACGGGACGCGCAATCCCAACGGGCATCAAAGCCGATCGCGAGAAGTTTCGATGCAGTACGGTGTTCTTCGCGCGCACCTATTGCTCGATGTGCCAGACCAGCCATGAATGGTTTGCCAAGGAAGCATGGGTCTACGAGTCGGACGAGGGAGCGAGGAGGGTGTGCTGAGCTAGCATGCCATAGCTAACCGTTCTTCAACGGTGCCTTGCACGGTGAGCGGTCCCTCCGTGGGGGCGCGCGCGGTGCTGCACTCCATTCTCGGCGGTCGGCAGCGGGGTGGGCGTGCGAGGCCTCTCATGCGCAGGCCAAGAGTGACGGTGCGGCGTCATCTCGTGCGTCGAAACAATACGGTCGATCCTGCTGCGCATGAGTTCGTAGCACTCGCATGCCGCTGCTTCGAGCCGCGGCCTGTCGATTTCGATCGAGCTTCGCCGATTGGAGCGGATTGCTCCCGTCGCGCGGAGCTTGGATACGACATGGGTCACCGTCGTTCGTCGCACGCCCAGCAACTCCGAAAGCGTCTCCTGCGTCAGCGGCAGCATGTCGCTTTCGGTCCGGTCGTGGATGTGCAGCAGCCAATGAGCCAACCGGGCTTCGACTGAGTGCAACGCATTGCAAGCCGCAACATGCTGGAGTTGCACGATCAGGGCCCTGTTGAGCCTATTGACGGCGGCCTTGAGGGCGTGGCTGTGCTCGAGCGCCGCATGGAAGCGTGCCGGAGAGAGCTGCAAAGCCGTTCCGGCGACGCGAACCACCATCGTCATCGGCGAGCGCGCCGGTCCGAGCGCCGAAAGGATGCCTACCGCGCCCTCTCTGCCGACGATCGCGGTGGCGACCGTTTGTCCGTTCGGCATGTCCATAATGTGTGCGACGAGCCCGCTGGAAGGGAAATAGATCTGCTCAATCAGATCGCCCGATCGCGCCAGGACGGCGTCGCGTTTGAGCGTCACTTTCCGGAAATGGGGCGCAAGCAAATCCAGGTCCGCTTGCGGCAGCGCGGCCAGAAGTCGATTTTCAATCCTGGTCTCATGCTCCATCGCGGGAAAGCTCCTTCCCAGAGACGGAGTGCAGTTAGTGCCGGGGACGCACGCGCACTAAGCCACCACGCCGGACCACTAAAAACGCCGCGCGAAGAAAGTTCCAAATGGGGCCTGCAGCGCCAGGGGCGCGTGCGCCACGCCGGCTGGGAGGTCAATACCCCGGATTATGGCGTGGGCCGTCACCGCTTCTCCGGCGCGACCTTGTAGCCGACGATACGCGTGTTCCAGACGCAGGGGGTGGCATCGTTGGCCCATTGCTGTGTCGCCCACAATGTCTTGCGGTCCACGGGGTCGAGCGCGGTCAGGATGCCGACCGAATTCCCCATCGGGCTCACGTTCCTCTCATTCGGGCAGGTGTAGGGATGCGCGCCCGCGACGATCGTCGTCGGGCCGGTGAACGTGTTGGCCGGATCGTCCTGTCGGCGGGTCCAGAGCAGCACCGACAGGTTTGTGCGCGCGCTTGAGGACGTGCCGACGATGCCTAGGTTCCCCGTATCATCCGCGCCAATCGTGCCAAACTCCAGGTGATTGTCAGGGCTGGCAATCTTCGCCGTCTGGCCGACCACGCAGGCGGTCGGCTGCGAGCAATCGAGGTCCATCCAGATCAGCAAATTGTTGGCATCAGCGCCCTGCGCCCCGCAGGACTCAGTGCATGGTCCAGTGCCGAGGACGCCGTACAAGTGCGAGCCGTGCTGGACGACATTCATCAGGCGGTGGCTGGTTGCGGCGCGAAGCGTGACGTCGCTGCCGGCCTGCGGGATCGACATGGTCTGGCCGCAGCACGGTGTGTTGTAGAGCCACTTGTTCTCCTTCGAGCCGATATCGGTCTTGATCACCTGCTGAGCGCCGCCGGCATTGTAGGTGCCGGTGGCGCCATTCCAGGTGAACGTGTTCACGATCCAGTGGAACGAGAAATTGGTGGAGCGCTGGCAGGAGTATTGCGCCGCGTGGTCGCAGCTCTTGTTGGCAAAGAACGCCGGAGCCGATGCGGCTTTTGATCGATCGTGGTCAACCGCAGGGACGATGTCGAGCGGCAGGTTGTGGCCGCGGTTGATATGGGGTGGCGCTGTGCCTTGCGCGATCGCCTTGACCTCTACCGGCGGCACGGCAAAGCAGTCGTAGGACACGCCCGGCACCGTGTTCGGATTGTCGTCGCCGGCGTGCCCGCCGCAGATGTACACGCCGTTCTTGTCGTAGCCCAGCTTGATGCCGGGATTGCGGTCGAGGCATGGGCCGCCCTGCAGGCAGGACAGGTAGGTTCCACCCCACGAGTCCGTCGCGTCGGCGCTGGCGCTCACAAGCGTGCAGTCGTTGGCGCAGGTCACGGTGATGATCCAGCGCTCGATGAACTCGTTGTAGACGATATGCGGCTCGAACGGCCCGCCGCCTTTGGCCGGGTTCGGGTCGAGCCCGGCACTGCGGATCAGTGCGGCCAGCGGCGTGGATTTCAGGAGCTTGCCCGCAGTGTCGTACACGTTGACGTTCTGCCACGTGACCTGCACGACCTGCTTGCCGCTCGCGGCAACGTCCATCTCCGCCCGATCACAATGGATCGGCCCTCCGTTCGACTTGCACACCGCCTGACCCGGTCCGCGGTCGCCCTCGAACGAGTTGACGGTCTGCGCTCTCGCTGCTCCGCAAGGAGACAGCATGGGCAGGATGATCAGCAGAGCACCAAGGGCAAGCTGCTTTCCGGTTCGTCGGTTAGACATGGTTTGGCTCCGCGGGTCAGGCCGTCTCTCGAGCTCGCGCCAGGGACGGCGCGAGCGTTTCGTTTCAGCCATTGCTAGAAGTTGAAGGTTGTAGAGACCAGATAGGTTCTGGGCGCGCCGAGATAGACGTATCTGTTGGTGTTGGCGCCCTGCCAGTAGTTCTTGTCGAACAGGTTCTCGACCTGGAAGCGCACCACCACCGGCTTGTTATTCCACGGCGCCGTAAAGGTGTAGCGCGCACCGGCGTCGTAGCGTGTCCAGTCCGAGACCAGGAGCGTATTGGCCTGATCAGCGAAGAAGCTGCCGGTATAGATCGCGCGTCCCGTCAGCGTCAGGCCGCGCAGGAACGGCACATCCCACTCGCCGCCGAGATTGAGCTGTGTGTCGGGCACGCTGAAAGTCCGGTAGCCGTCAAACTGCCCGCGCTCGGTCTTGTCCTGACGCGCATCGATGAACATCACGCCACCCAGCAGCCGCACGCCTGGCGTGACCTCACCGAAGACATTCAGCTCGACGCCGCGGTTGCGGCTCTCGCCGGATTGCGTCAGCGTATTGGTGACGAAATCGACGAGCTGCAGCGGCCGGTTAATGTCGAAGGCGCTGACGGTCGTCGTGATCCGGCCCCAATCGACTTTGGCGCCGACTTCATACTGCCGGGTCCGATAGGGTGGCAGCACCTGGCCGGCATTGGCATACTGAGCGCCGACCACGGTGCCGGCCTCGAGCCCTTCGATGTAGTTGGCATAGATGGAGACGTTCTCCAGCGGCTTGATTACCACCGCATAGGCCGGCGTCGTTGCTGAAGTGTCATAGCCGCCGGTTTGCAGACCGGTCGTCGCACTGAACGCCCGGCTCTCGACATATTGCTGGCGCACGCCCGCGGTGAACTGGACGCGACCGTTCGCCACCGACATGGTGTCGGCGATGCCGAAGCTCGACAGATGCGTATCCGAGATTTTTGGCGGTGCTCCGACCGAGATCAGCGGCGTTGGGCTCGGACGCGGGCTATAGAGATTGGACGTGAAGGCCGTGCCCGTCGTGTTGATGATCCCGACCTCGCCTTCGGATCCCGTCGCGTTGAAATTGATCGCGTGGTGGATTGGCCCGGTATCCACCGAGGCACGGAAGCCCGCCTGCACCGCCGCCTGGTCGCGGGTCTGGCTGTTCAGTCGCGGCGAACCGTCGAAATTGCCGTTGAGGTTGGTGAGCCTGATATCCGAATAAAGATACCTGGTCTCGCCCTGTACCACGCCAGCCTGGGCGTAGGCCGTCAGGTTTTCGGTGATGTCGACCTCACCCTGCACGAGGCCGAACTTGCCCTCGCCGTTCCAATAGCCCCAGCTTGGCATGAAGCTCGCCCGTGCATCCGGCGGCACCGGCACGCCGGTCAGGGCCGGACCAAGCACCACGTAGCGCGTCATGGCGTCGATGTTATTCTTCTCGTAACCGACATCCGCGGACAGACGGACGCGCTCGCCGCGGTAGTCGAGGCCGAGCGCTGCGGTCCCGAGCTCCTGGCTCTGGTTGGCGAGCTCGGTATCGCCATTGCGATAGCTGCCGTTGAATCGAACGCCGAATTCGTTGGCCTCGCCGAACCGGCGACCGACATCGAAATGCGTGCCGAACTGCGAGCGTGACGCATAGGTGTTGGTTAGCTGCGCGATCGGGTCGTCGCCGGCACGCTTGGTGACGAGATTGATGCTGCCGCCGACGCCACCGTCCGGCGGCATGCCGTTGAGCAGCGCGCCCGGTCCCTTCAGCACCTCGACGCGTTCGATCGCCGCCAGCGACGAGAACGAGAAACCCGATGCGATGCCGTACAATCCGTTGATGCCGTAGGCCGAACTCGGCACGTTGAAGCCGCGGATGGACACGAAGTCGAAGCCGTAGGCGCGCGGCGCGTAGGAGCGGATCGACGGCTCGTTGGCGAGCACGTCATCGAGCTTTCGCGCCTGCTGATCCTGGATCGTCTGCGCGGTGTAGCTCGTCTGGTTGAACGGCGTGTCCATCACGTTGCGATTGCCGAGCATGCCGACCTGGCTGCCCGAAGCCACCTGCCCGCCCGCATAGGACGGCGGCAGGCTGCCGATCATCCCGGTTGGCGGTGTCGTCCGCGCACGAGGCTCGACGGGGCGCGGAGCTGCACGCGGTGCAGTTGCGGCATTTTGGCGCGGTGCGACACGACGCGCTGCGCGCGGAGTTGGTGCGTGCACCTGCACGGCCGGAAGCTCGTGCGACGTCTGCGCAACGGCTGCGTCTCCGCCATCAATCGTCAACGCAAGTGCGCTTGCTGCAGCCAGAAGGGTTTTCTTGTGAAGTGTAGTCCCGCGCGTCATCAGATCAGTCGCCCCAAAATCCCCAGCCGACTTCTGTCGGCTACCGAGATCGCGACCTACAGGAGGTCGTGGTGCGGTCACAATGCGGCGGGCTTAGATTCCATCTAGCTTTTCACGCAGATTCAGAGATGAGATGCTGAACACAACTCGCCGCCGCGCACGGCGCGATTTGACAAAAGCGACGACGTTTGATCTTCGACGTTCATTTGTTTTTGATCTGCCGTCATCCACGAGAATTCAACTAAACAATCTCGCTTCGATACGTGCAGGCGCGTGTATGCAGCGAGGGCTTGCATGCACGACGTGCATTTGAACGGAAGAAACGACCTCCAACGGTCAGCCTAGCACCTTCTTCTGCAGATAGCTGAAGGCAACGAGGACCAGCACGGCGCCAAGGATCCGGAGCAGATAGAGCATGCCCTGAGGCCATCCATCATAGCGTACATCTTGGTGGCTCTTGTCCAAGTGGATGCCCGGTATCACTGAATCCAGAGCTAACAGGAAAGGACTTTTCGGTTGGTACGAACCTGCTGCCAGACGATTGGAGGCGTGCCAGAAGATTCCCCAGCCAAGCAGCACGAATCCGAGGATCCACAAGAAGCCTACTTCCGGATGGAAGCCGTAATCGGCTACAAGCCATGTGAAAGTGAGGCCAACAAAATCCAGCGACGCTATGTCCGCCCAGTGCCAGTCTTGGTTGTTCTTGGCAATCAGGATTTTGTCGGAGTTGTGGGTTTCACCCCGTTGTGCATATGACTTGGCGATCAGCGTATATGGCTCCAGGTCCGGGCGGCCGTTAGTGCGGATCCCGGCGTATGCATCCATGGCGCGGATGACCGGCATCGGGTCCGGACCGAGATAGGCATTGGCGAAGATGAACTGGTCGAGCTTGATCCGCTGGGGCGATGCGCCCGCAGGGCTGACCTGAAAGGTGAAGACCCCATGGTCCACGGACTCAGTGATGCTCAGCTCTGGTTTATTGGTAACCGGCATGAGGCCCCCACCTAGCCATCCTTCGGCTTGCGCGCGATACAGCCTGGCATGAGCGGATCGGTG
>NZ_JBEGDB010000266.1:0-11132 GCF_043638955.1 Bradyrhizobium sp. 31Argb
GGAATCGGGAGACACCCGAAGAATCCAATTCGCTCCGCTATGCAATACCCCCTAAGGCCATATGCGATTCCCCTACCGTACGCGGGGAGAAGGGGAAGTTCGGCTTCAACTGAATTGATCACATTGTAAGGCTCCGCTTAAGCGGGGACAGACCCATGAATCTCTCAAAGTTCTTCATCGACCGACCGATCTTTGCAGGCGTCCTCTCGGTCCTGATTTTCCTCGCCGGCCTGATCTCGCTGTTCGCGATGCCGATCTCGGAATATCCCGATGTCGTGCCGCCGTCAGTCGTGGTGCGCGCGACCTATCCCGGCGCCAATCCGAAGGTGATCGCGGAAACGGTTGCTACCCCGATCGAGGAGCAGATCAACGGCGTCGAGAACATGCTCTATATGAGCAGCCAGGCGGCCACCGACGGCGCGATGACGCTGACGGTGACCTTCCGCCTCGGCACCGATCCCGACAAGGCGACGCAACTGGTGCAGAACCGGGTGCAGCAGGCCGAGCCGCGGCTGCCGGCGGTGGTGCGCCAGCTCGGCATCATCACCAAGAAGAGCTCGCCCGACCTCACCATGGTCGTGCATCTCCTCTCGCCGAACAACCGCTACGACATGACGTATCTGCGCAACTACGCGGTGCTCAACGTCAAGGACCGGCTGGCGCGGATCGACGGCGTCGGCGACGTCCAGCTCTATGGCGCCGGCGACTATTCGATGCGGGTCTGGGTCGATCCGCAGAAGGCCGCCGAGCACGGCCTGACTGCTAGCGACATCGTCAGGGCGATCCAGGCGCAGAACGTGGAAGCCGCCGCCGGCGTTGTCGGCTCCTCGCCGAGCGTCAAGGGCATCGACCTGCAGCTCTCCGTCAACGCCGAAGGCCGGCTCGCCAGCGAGGACCAGTTCGGCGAGATCGTGGTGAAGACCGGCTCCCGCGGCGAGGTAGTGCGCCTGCGCGACGTAGCCCGCATCGAGCTCGGTGCCTCCGAATACGGCCTGCGTTCCTTGCTCGACAACAAGCAGGCGGTGGCGATCCCGATCAACCAGGCGCCCGGCTCCAATGCCCTTGATATCTCCGACAAGGTCCGCGCGACCATGGCCGAGATCAAGAAGAACATGCCTGACGGCGTCGACTACAAGATCGTCTACGATCCCACGCAGTTCGTGCGATCCTCGATCGAGGCGGTGGTGCACACGCTGCTGGAAGCGATCGTGCTGGTCGTCTTGGTTGTGATCCTGTTCCTGCAGACCTGGCGCGCCTCGATCATTCCGCTGCTCGCGGTGCCGGTGTCGATCGTCGGCACGTTCGCGGTGATGCATGTGTTCGGCTTCTCCATCAACGCGCTCAGCCTGTTCGGCCTCGTGCTCGCGATCGGCATCGTCGTCGACGACGCCATCGTCGTGGTCGAGAACGTCGAGCGCAATATCGAGGCTGGGCTTTCTCCGCGGGAGGCCACCTACCAGGCGATGAAGGAAGTGTCCGGCCCGATCATCGCGATTGCGCTGGTCCTGATCGCGGTGTTCGTGCCGCTCGCCTTCATCTCCGGCCTCACCGGGCAGTTCTACAAGCAGTTCGCGCTGACGATCGCGATCTCGACCGTGATCTCGGCGATCAACTCGCTGACGCTGTCGCCGGCGCTCTCGGCGCTGCTGCTCAAGGGCCATCACGAGCCCAAGGACAAGCTCACGATCATCCTCGACAAGGGACTGGGCTGGTTCTTCCGCGGCTTCAACCGTGTCTTCACGCGCTCCTCGGAGAATTACGGCCGCAGCGTCACCAAGGTGATCTTCGGCAAGGCCGCTGTGATGGGCGTCTATGTGCTCCTGATCGGCGTCACGGTCGTGCTGTTCAGGCAGGTGCCGGGCGGCTTCGTCCCCGGCCAGGACAAGCAATATCTGGTCGGCTTCGCGCGGCTGCCTGACGGCGCGACGCTGGATCGCACCGAAGAGGTCATCCGCAAGATGAGCGACATCGCGCTGACCCAGCCCGGCGTCGAAAGCTCGGTGGCGTTCCCGGGGCTGTCGATCTCCGGCTTCACCAACTCCTCCAATGCCGGCATCGTGTTCTCGACGCTGAAGCCGTTCGACGAGCGCAAGAGCTCTTCGCTCAGCGGCAATGCGATCGCCGCGGAACTGAACAAGAAATATGCCGGCATCCAGGAGGCCTTCATCGCGATGTTCCCGCCGCCGCCGGTCAACGGCTTAGGGACCATCGGCGGCTTCAAGCTGCAGATCGAGGATCGCGCCGGCCTCGGCTATGACGCGCTCAACGATGCGACCAAGGCGTTCATGGCGGCGATGTCGAAAGCGCCGGAGATCGCAGGCCTGTTCTCGAGCTTCCAGGTCAACGTTCCCCAGCTCTATGCCGACATCGACCGCACCAAGGCGTTGCAGCTCGGCGTGCCCGTGACGGAAGTCTTCAACACGCTGCAGATCTATCTCGGCTCCTACTACGTCAACGACTTCAATAAATTCGGCCGCACCTATTCGGTCTATGTCCAGGCCGACGCGCCGTTCCGCGCCCGCGCCGACGATATCCGCCAGTTGAAGGTGCGTTCGTCCTCAGGCGACATGGTGCCGCTGTCGGCGCTGTTGAAGATCCGCCAGAGTGCAGGGCCGGAGCGCGCGATCCGGTACAACGGCTTCCTGTCCTCGGACATCAACGCCGCCGCGGCGCGCGGCTATTCGTCCGGCCAGGCGCAGGAAGCGGCGACGCGGATCGCCGCCGAAGTGCTGCCGCCGGGATTTGCCTTCGAGTGGACCGACCTGACCTATCAGGAGTTCATCGCCGGCAATTCCGGCCTCTGGGTCTTCCCGCTGGCGATCCTGCTGGTGTTCCTGGTGCTGGCTGCACTCTATGAGAGCCTGACGCTGCCGCTCGCGATCCTCATGATCGTGCCGATGGGACTATTGGCTGCGATGTTCGGTGTCTGGTTTTCGGGCGGCGACAACAACATCTTCACCCAGATCGGCCTGATCGTGCTGGTGGGATTGTCGGCGAAGAATGCGATCCTGATCGTCGAGTTCGCGCGCGAGTTGGAATTCGCCGGCCGTTCGCCGATTCGCGCCGCGATCGAGGCGAGCCGCTTGCGTCTTCGCCCGATCCTGATGACGTCGATGGCGTTCATCATGGGCGTGCTGCCGCTGGTGCTGTCGACCGGCGCGGGCTCCGAGATGCGGCGCGCGATGGGCGTCGCGGTGTTCTCGGGCATGATCGGCGTCACGATCTTCGGTCTGTTCCTGACGCCGGTATTCTATGTGTTGCTCCGCAGCGCCACCGGCATGAAGCCGCTGACGCATCACGGCGAAGCGACCATTCCAACAAAGGCACACGCGGCATGACGCCGCGTGTGCTCACACACCTCGCCTCAGGCGGCGAGGTCCTGCAGCAGTTTCGACGAACCGCGCACCAGCACCTTGCGTCCGGCAGGCGTTAACGCGAGCGAATCGCCGCGCATCGCGGCGAGCCCGAGCGTGATCAGGCTTTCGACCGCAAACCTGCTTATTCTCGAAGGGTTTGCTGCAGGTGCACGCAACGCTTTGAGAACTTCCCACTGATCCGTTGTCAGTTCGTAGTCGAATTCGTCGTTCATGGTCCCTCGGATTCGTTAACCATCGACGGGGCGCGTATTACCGAGCGCTCGTGAAGAACATGCGACCAGAACGAGTCAGGATTTCGAATTACGGGGATAGACCGTCACATCATCGTGTGGCTGGAATTCTTCAATATTTTCAAGCCATCCATTGAATCTTAACCAGGTGATACAGCAGTGCTCCTGACGTGTAGCCCGGGTGGAGCGAAAGCGTAACCCGGGGCATCTCATCCACATTCGCAGGCGGTCCCGGGTTACGCTCGCGCTTCACCCGGGCTACGCACCTTTCAACCGCGCCGGACGCTGGCACCGCCGTCCACAGGCAATGTGACACCGGTAATAAAACTCGCTTCATCCGAAGCCAAAAACAGTGCGGCATTGGCGACGTCCCAGCCGGTGCCCATCTTCTGTCGCAGCGGCACCTTGCTGTCGCGCTCCGCCTCGACCTCGGCGCGGCTCTTGTTGAATTCGCGGGCGCGGGTGTCCACTGCCATCGGCGTGTTCATCAGGCCGGGCAGGATCACATTGGCGCGAATGCCGTATTGCGCGTTCTGATAGGCGAGCTGTTCGGTGAATGCGATCATCGCCGACTTCGTCGCCTTGTAGGCGACGTAAGGATAGGTCGTGATCGCGGCCATCGACGAGATGTTGATGATGGCGCCGCTCTTCTGCGCGCGCATGATCGGGATCACATGCTTGGCGGCGAGGATGCAGCTCTTGAGGTTGATCGCGACGCAGCGGTCGAACGCCTCTTCGCTGATCTCGAGCAGTTCGGCATCGCCGCCGGAGAGGCTGACGCCGACATTGTTGTGCAGGATGTCGACCTTGCCCCAACGCTGATGCGCATCCGCCACCATCGCCTTGATCTCGGCGTTCTTCGTCACGTCGGCCTTGAAGGCTGCAGCGGTGCCGCCCTTCGCCGCGATCATGTCGACGGTCTCCTGCGCCGAATCCAGGTGGTGGTCGACGCACAGCACCTTGGCGCCTTCGCGCGCGAAGGTGAGCGCGGTGGCGCGGCCGTTGCCGATGCCCTCGCCGGGGCTCTGGCCGGCGCCGACGATGATGGCGACACGATCTTGAAGGCGCATCTCGTTTCACTCCCGCTTTTCGTTCTTGTCCGTCGGGGTTCTCCCCGTTGACAACAGCGTTTCAAAGATGCGCGGGGCCGGCAAGGGGCCGGGAGATATGCTGTCAAGCCATGAATGCAGGCCCTTCAACGCATAGCAAAACGGTGCATTTTATGCAGCCATAAAAAGCTTGCACGAACGGGGAGCGAAGCATGTCGCTGATGGAAGTTGGCCTGGACGACAAGTACCGGTTGGACGTCAAACGCATCTTCCTTTCCGGTACCCAGGCGCTGGTCCGGCTCCCCATGTTGCAGCGCGAACGCGATCGCGCGCAGGGACTCAAGACAGCGGGTTTCATCTCCGGCTACCGCGGTTCGCCGCTCGGCATGTACGACCACACATTGTGGCGGGCAAAATCTTTCCTCAAGCAGCATGACATCGCCTTCGTTCCCGGCCTCAACGAGGATCTGGCGGCGACCGCGGTGTGGGGCAGCCAGCAGGTCGGCATGTTTCCGGGCGCCACGGTCGATGGCGTGTTCGGCATCTGGTACGGCAAGGGCCCCGGCGTCGACCGTTCGCTCGATGCGCTGAAGCATGCCAACTCGGCCGGCACTTCGCGGAACGGCGGCGTGATCGCGCTCGCCGGCGACGACCATGGCTGCCAATCCTCGACGCTGGCGCATCAGAGCGAGCAGGTGTTCGCATCCGCGCTGATGCCGGTCGTCAATCCGGCCACGCTGCAGGACTATCTCGACCTCGGCATCCTCGGCTTCGCGCTGTCGCGCTACAGCGGCTGCTGGGTCGGCTTCAAGGCGATCTCCGAGACGGTGGAGAGCTCGGCCTCCATCATCAGCGATCCCGGTCGCATCCAGATCGTGACGCCAGATGATTTCGAGATGCCGCCGGATGGCCTCTCCATCCGCTGGCCCGACGCACCGCTCGAGCAGGAGCGGCGCCTGCACGGCCCGAAGATGCAGGCCGTCGCCGCCTTCGCCCGCGCCAACCGCTTCGACCGCATCGTGCTCGACTCCAAGCCGGCGCGGCTCGGCATCATGGCAACCGGCAAGGCCTATCTCGATTTGCGCCAGGCGCTGGCCGAACTCGGCGTCACCGACGCGGAAGCACAGGCGCTGGGCTTGCGCATCCACAAGGTCGCGCTGACCTGGCCGCTCGAGGAATCCGGCGCCCGCGCCTTCGCCGAGGGGTTGCAGGACGTGCTGGTGGTCGAGGAGAAGCGCGGCTTCATCGAGGACCAGCTCATCCGCATCCTCTACAATGTCGATGCTTCAAAACGTCCGTCGGTGGTCGGCAAGCGCGACGAGAGCGGCGCGGTGCTGCTGCCGAGCGAGGGCGAGTTGACGCCGACCATGGTTGCCGCCGCCGTTGTTGCGCGGCTTCGCAAGCTTGGCCATCGTAGCCCGATGCTGGAGCAGCGGCTGGCCAAGCTCGAAGCTTTCGATCGGCCGGCCGAAGGCATCGGCGCGGCCAAGCTGCAGCGCACGCCCTATTTCTGCTCGGGCTGCCCGCACAACACTTCGACCAAGATACCCGAAGGCAGCCGCGCCATGGCCGGCATCGGCTGTCACGGCATGGCGCTGTCGATCCCGGCGCGCCGCACCGCGACCATTTCGCATATGGGTGCGGAGGGCGTGGCCTGGATCGGGCAGGCGCCGTTCACCGACGAGCAGCACGTCTTCCAGAATCTCGGCGACGGCACCTACACCCATTCGGGCCTGCTGGCACTGCGCGCCGCGGCCGCCGCCGGCGTCAACATCACCTACAAGATCCTCTATAACGATGCGGTCGCGATGACCGGCGGCCAGCCCGCAGAGGGCAGCTTCACGGTGTCGCAGATCGCGCATCAGGTCGCCGCCGAAGGCACCAAGCGCATCGCCATCGTCTCCGACGATCCGACGAAATATCCGCCCAACTATTTCCCCACTGGTGCCACCGTGCATCACCGCCGCGAACTCGACGCCGTGCAGCGCGAGCTGCGCGACGTCGCGGGCCTCACGGTCCTGATCTACGACCAGACCTGCGCCGCGGAGAAGCGCCGCCGCCGCAAGCGCGGGCTCTATCCCGATCCGCCGAAGCGCGTCTTCATCAACGAGCGCGTCTGCGAGGGTTGCGGCGACTGCTCGGTGCAGTCGAACTGCGTTTCGGTGCAGCCGCTCGAGACCGAGCTCGGCCGCAAGCGCCGCATCGACCAGTCGAACTGCAACAAGGACTTCTCCTGCATCGAGGGCTTCTGCCCGAGCTTCGTCACCGTCCATGACCCCAAGCTGCGCAAGGCCGACCGTGCCGCTGCCGATCCGTCGGCGCTGTTCGCGGACCTGCCGACGCCGAAGCCGCAGGCGCTTTCCGGTTCCTACAACATCCTCGTCACCGGCATCGGCGGCACCGGCGTCATCACCATCGGCGCGCTGCTCGGCATGGCCGCCCATGTCGAGGGGCTGGCCTGTTCGACGCTCGACTTCACCGGCCTGTCGCAGAAGAACGGAGCGGTCATGAGTCATGTCCGGCTCGCGCCGCGTGCGGAGGATCTCGCCAGCGTCCGCATCGCCGCCGGTGGCGCCGATCTGATTCTCGGCTGCGACATCGTGGTCGCGACCAGCGTCGCGGCGCTGAGCCGGGCCGAGCGCGGCGTGACGCGCGCGATCGTCAACGCCGACCTGCTGCCGACCGCGAGCTTCGTGATGAATCCCGACCTCGATTTCGAGGCGGGCGCGATGCGTGATGCGCTGAATGAAGCCGTCACCTCGTCCGACCTCGACATCCTCGACGCCACCGGGCTGGCGACTGCGCTGATGGGCGACAGCATCGCCACCAACGCCTTCCTGCTCGGTTTCGCGTTCCAGCGCGGCGCGGTGCCGATGTCGCTGGAGGCGCTGATGAAGGCGATCGAGCTGAACGGCGCCGCGGTCGACATGAACAAGATGGCCTTCTCCTGGGGCCGGCTTGCCGCGCACGACCTGGCGCGCGTCGTCAGCGCCGCGCGTTTCAAGACCTCGAGCGCGGCGCCGGCAAGGCGCACGCTCGACGAGACCATTGCCTTCCGCGCCAAGTTCCTCGCCCACTATCAGGACGAGGCCTATTCGCAGCGCTACCTCGCCGACGTCGCGCGCGTCCGCGCTGCCGAAACCGCGGCCGCTCCCGGCTCGCACGAACTGACGGAAGCGTTCGCCAAGGGCTTGTTCAAGCTGATGGCCTACAAGGATGAGTACGAGGTCGCCCGGCTCTATACCGATGGCGAATTCGCCAAGGCGTTGAAGGAGCAGTTTGACGGCGAACCCGGGTTGAAGGTGCTGCTCGCCCCGCCGCTGTTCGCGCGCCGCGATAAGGTCACCGGACATCTGCAGAAGCGCGAGTTCGGGCCCTGGGTGTTCAGTGCGTTCAATCTGCTGGCGCGGCTGAAGCGCTTGCGCGGCACCGCGCTCGATATCTTCGGCTACACTGCCGAGCGGCGGATGGAGCGGGCGCTGCCGGGCGAATATTCGGCGATGATCCTCCGCCATCTCGGCAAGAAGCCGCTCGATGTGCCGCGGCTGGCGGCGCTGGCGAAGGCCGCCGAGTTGGTACGCGGCTACGGCCACGTCAAGGAAGCCAACGTCGCGCGCTATCGCCAGGAGTGTCAGCGGCTCGAAGCTGCGCTTCAAGCCCCGGTGGCGCAGGCGGCCGAGTAGGTTCCGATCCAGTCCTTGGGCCGCAGGAAGCAATCTGCGGCCATTCCATCGCCTTCGTTGATCGGTAACCGTGCCCGCAGGATCGGCTGGAATTGTCCGGCCGGCCTCCTACATGATGGGCATGTTCCATTGGAGTCATTTCGGAGGCGTTCGGTGAGCTCCAGAAATGCAGTTCTGGCCGCCGTTGCCACCGCCGCCCTGGTCCTGAGCGTCCCGGCGATGGCGGACGATTACCGCCCCGGCGACTATTTCAATCTCGACCTCTCCAAGGCCGTGCTGTCGCCCAAGCGCCTCGGCCCGCCGACCGAGTTCGCCCGGGTTCCCGTCGAAGCCAAGAGCGATCACAATGATGCTGCACACGTGGTCGCGGAACCGAAGCCGGTGCAGACGAAAAGGGTCAGGGCAGCGCATGTCGCGCCTGCGCCTGAGCGGCCGGTGCGCACCGAGCGCCGCGTTCCCGCCCGCGCCAAGCTTGCCCGCCGCCACGGCAACCCACTCGACGCCCAGGCCCGCGACACCCGCATCCAGACCTGGCCCTGCCGCTCCGGCGGCATCTGCAACTGGCGCTGACCCGCGCGCCCGGCAAAGTCGCAAGAGCACCACTGGCGTACACATTCTCCGTCATGGCCGGGCTTGACCCGGCCATCCACGAAGCCGCTTGCGTGGCTGCAAGACGTGGATGCCCGGGACCCGGCTACGCCAAGGCTTCGCCGAGCGCTCCGCTGTCAGTCCGGCGAAGCGATAGCGAAGACGGGCAAGCCCGGGCATGACGAGGGTGTTTCCACGAGTCATCCCCCTGTCGTAAAACCGTAAGCCGAGAGTCAAGCAGCGCGGGCAACCTTCGTCGCGATTCGACGGAGATCCTGCCCAATGGCGATCGCGACACGCGCCAGGCGCGGCCTGACCCGGCGCCAGCTTCTGATCCGGTCAGGCTCATCAGCCGCACTCGCAAGTCTTGGCACTCTCGCAAAACCCTATCTCAGCCGCGCTGCTGATCGCCCCGAACTTCGATGCGGGATTCAATCGGGCGACGTCTCGGGCGATGCCGCGGTGATCTGGTCGCGCGCCGATCGGGCCGCGCGGATGCAGGTGGAATGCGCAGCCGACGAGAATTTCAAAACCATCCTTCGCACTGTTGCGACCGACGTGTTGCCTTCCGACTTCACCGCAAAGCTCCTGCTCGACGGCCTGCCGCCGGGACAGGACATCTTCTATCGCGTGCGCTTTGAATCGTCCGATGGGCTTGCGGGCGAGGCGAGGACCGGCCGTTTCCGCACGGCGCCGGTGACGCGCCGATCGATCTCCTTCGTCTGGTCCGGCGATACCGTAGGGCAGGGCTGGGGCATCGATCCCTCCCGCGGCGGCCTGCGCAGCTACCGCACCATGCTGGAGAACCGTCCCGACTTCTTCATCCATTCCGGCGACCACATCTATGCCGATTGCCCAGTGCCGTCGGAGTTGCCGTTGCCGGACGGCACGCTCTGGCGCAACATCGTCACCGAGGCGAAGTCGGCCGTTGCCAGGAGCCTCGAGCAGTTTCGCGGCAACTACAAATACAATTGGTATGATGCAAACTTCCGCGCCTTCCATGCGGAGGTGCCGATGTTCGCGCAGTGGGACGACCACGAGGTCGCCGACGACTGGTCGCCGATCGGCACCGTTGATGAGGCCGGCTATGCCGAGGACGGCTCCTCGCGTCTGGTGGCGCGGGCGCGGCGCGCATTTCACGAATTCATGCCGATGCGCCCGGTGTTCGAGCAGGACGGCCGCGTCTATCGCAAGATCGCCTATGGCCCGCTGCTCGACGTGTTCCTGATCGACATGCGCTCTTACCGCGACTCCACCTGGAACAAGGGCGGTGGCAGCGACAGCTTCATCCTCGGCAAGGCACAGTTGGCGTGGCTGAAGCGCGAGCTGGTCGCTTCCAACGCCACCTGGAAGGTGATTGCCGCGGACTTGCCGATCGGCCTCATCAGCCTGGATGCGGTCGCGCTCGGCGACGGCCCGCCGGAGCGGCGCGAGCACGAGATCGCCGATCTCCTGTCCTTCATGAAGCGTGCCGGCATCCGTAACACGATCTGGCTCACCGCCGACATGCATTACACCGCGGCCCATCATTACGATCCGAACCGCGCTGTATTCCCAGATTTCGAGCCGTTCTGGGAATTCGTCTCCGGCCCGCTGCACGCCGGCTCCTGGTCGCCTGGCGTGCTCGACAACACTTTTGGCCCAAAGGCGATGTATCAGAAAGGCTGCAGCGCGGAGCAGGGCGACAACCTCGCCCCATGCTTCGGCCTGCAATTCTTCGGCCGCATCGACATCGACGGAACGAGCGAGGTAATGACGGTGACGTTGAAGGACGTCGATGATCGCGACCTCTGGTCGGTTGATATCGAGCCGCAGCCGGATGCGCGGCCCGGCGAGATCATGGCCGAGCACATCTGACTCCCTTCGTCATTCCGGGGCGTCCGAAGGACGAGCCCGGAATCCGTCAGGCCGCAGGCGCAAGTGGAGAAATGGATTCTCTGATGTGCAATTGCACATCATAGCTCGATGTTGGCGCATCGCCCCGGAATGACACTCACCGTCATTGCGAGCGCAGCGAAGCAATCCATTTCTCCACTTGCCGCGCCATGGATTGCTTCGCTCCGCTCGCAATGACGATGTGGCTGCTTTGGGTGCGACATAACAACCCGACGGGCAAATCAGCCAAAGCCTGTCCAGCCCTCGCGCAAAAAACATTCCGCTTTCGCCGTCGGGCAAATCAGTGATTTAACTCCGCGCGTCTCACCC
>NZ_JBEGDB010000267.1:0-11131 GCF_043638955.1 Bradyrhizobium sp. 31Argb
AGATCAAAGCTTCGCAGCCATGATCCATCTGACCGCTGCCGTGATAAACTCCCGATGAATCCCAACAGACCCTAGCTAACACGTGACGCCGCTTGATAGTCCGCTTTGATGTTTCGACGCATGCTCGGCACCACGCCTGCGGTCCTTCGTTCGGTCTCGCTGAGACGCTCAAGGCCAGTGAAGCTTGATACAAGGTGAGGATGAAATTGAAGAGGCGCCCGAAGGCGCCTCCAAATCGCTGTGGTGATTGCGTCCTCTTCAGAACCGGTCGGCCACGCCCATGCCAGGATCGCTGACCGAACCGCGGCCGGTTTCCACATGGCCGGCGACGCGCCGATAGAAGCCGCTGCCCGAGTCGCTGCTGATGACGAAGTCATACCACAGGCCGGTGGTGCGCAGATTCCAGTACAGTTCACCGGGGTGGCCGGAAGCGGGCACTTTGACATCCCACGACGTGCGCGGACCGCCGCCGAAGTCGGGTCCTGGGAAGAAGACCGGCGGATTGAAGCCGAAGCCGGGTGCACAGAAGTCGGGAGCCTGCCGGAAACCAGGCACCGGGCCGAAGCCCACAGGACGGAAGTTGGGTCGCGGACCGAAGCCCGGAGGCTCCGGCTGCATCGCGGCGGATACCGAGGCGCTGACGGCCAACAGCGGCCCATAGATCTTGTTGGACTTCACGGTGAAGCGCAGGTGGCCGTTGCCGTCGTTGCGGAGCTGCAGGTGCAGACCGCCGTCGTGGACATTGTAGCCGACGAAGATTTCGGGGTTGGGCTCATTCTTGTGCCGCATCGTAGAGATGTCGCCCTTGAAGTGGCGGTGGAAGCCATTGGGGGCGAGCACCCACAGATCATAAAGGCCGTCGTCACCGACTGCCCATTCGTCGTCCAGCATCTGGCCCGCCTCGACCGTGTAGCGCCGCGGAATGCGATCGAGGTGCATCTTGTCGTAGACGTGGAACACGGCGCCGGCAAAGCCGGTGTTGGCGAACAGGAGCCTGACCTTGCTCTTGCCAGCATCGACCTGCGCGCTGGCGTGCAGAATGTAGGGAAGCGCGCGCGAGAAGCGCACGCCGGTCTCCTGAAACAGCGGCTGCGGCGTCGTCGGCGCGGTGGGGGCCGGCAATGTCTTCTGGTGCGCATCCGATGCTTGCCAATTGCTCTGGTCGGGCAGCTCCGGGAAGCGGGGATCGTTGGGGCTCGCGAAGTCGAAGGCCGTGGTGAGGTCGCCCGAAATGGCGCGATGCCACGGGCTGATGGAGTCCACCTTGATGCCGAAGCGCTTCTCGAGGAATCGGCCCACCGAGGTGTGGTCGAAGACCTGCGAATCGACCCAGCCGCCCTTGCTCCACGGCGACACGACGTACATCGGCACGCGCGCACTGAGACCCCAGGGACGGATGTTGCCGCTGATCTTGTCGTCGCTGCTCAGCACATTGCCGACCGTGTTGGAGAAATATTCACCCGCGAGCGGCATCGTGGCCTTGCCCATCAGGTTGCCGTCGTTGTCATAAGACGGCACCGCCGGTGCCGGCAGGTGATCGAAGAAGCCGTCGTTCTCGTCGAAAGTCAGGAAGAAGACGGTCTGGCTCCAGACCTCGGGGTTGGCGGTCAGTGCTTCCAGCACCTGGTCGGTGAAATTGCCGGCGCGGGTCGGGCTCCCGCCGCCGGGATGCTCGGAATTGCTCTGCGTCGGCAAGATCCACGATACCTGCGGCAGGTTTCCGCTCATCACGTCGGCCTTCAACCTGGCCAGATAGTCCGGGCCACCGGTCAGGCCGTGCACATAGTTGGGATCACCCGGCTGGGCGTGACGGAAGCTGGCGAACGCCAGACAGCCGTGCATCGCGCCGGTCCAATTGTCGTTCATGTCCTGGTAGACGTGCCAGCTTACGCCAGCGCGCTGCAGCAGGTCGGGGAGGGTAGGCCAGCCGAAGTCGCTGCCGACATAGCGATAGTTCGGCTGCGGCTGAGGCAGGCCGTCCACCCATTTGGAAGGGTTGGGCCAGCAGCGGTTGTTGTTGGGCTCGGAATCGTTCGTCGTGCAGTTGATACCCTGCGCGCGCAGCGCGGGATTGAAGTTGGAGCCCGACCAGAACACGATCCGGTTGGGGTCGGTGCCGGTGGTGATGGAGGCGTGGTAGGCGTCGCACAGCGTGAAGGCCTCGGCTAGCGCGAACTGGAAAGGGATGTCCTCGCGGCCGAAATAGCCCATCGCGTACGGGGTTTTGTACTTGGCCCAGAAGCCCATCTTGCCCTGGTTCCACGCTGCCTGACTGTCGCCAAACGAATGCGGCGTGCCGTACCCGACCAGCGCGTTGCTGGTCGCGGAGTCGCGATGGTAGGGCGGGACCTCACGTGTGCCGTCGGACTGGAACCACACCGGCTTGCCGCTTTCGAGCGGAATAGGGAAGCGGTCGCCGAAGCCGCGCACGCCGCGCAGCGTACCGAAATAGTGGTCGAACGAGCGGTTCTCCTGCATCAGGATCACGATGTGCTTGACGTCCATGATGGTGCCGGTCCGGCGCCGCGCCGGAATGGCCAGCGCCCGGTTGATGCTGGTAAAGGCAGCCGCCGCCGTGGCGCCCGCCAGAAAGTCGCGACGTGTTGTCATTTCTTATCTACCTTTGGTTGAACAGTTGAAGAAACGAACGACGGCCTGCAGCGCAGGCTTGGCTCACTGCGCAAGCAAGCCGGTCGGCAATAGCAGTGCGACTTGACGTCGCTGTGAATAATTTATTTCCACTAGAATTTTTTGTGAGCTTTTCTCAGTATAGGTGATTGAGCACCGAGAGACGGGAGAACGGGCCGGAAATGACACAAATGACACATGGGCCATCCTCGTCGCCGGCTTATCCCGGCGGCCCACGAGAATTGAAGCTCTGCGCAAAGGGAATCGCGGTAACCTTCCGCGATCCACCAAGTGAATTCCCACGTTGTTCGCGAGGACGCGGGTGACACGCTCGAACTTCAATGCAGGGCCGTCCGTGAGCGGTATTCTATCTCGCGTTCGTGAATTGCAGTCTGATCTTCCTCCGAAAGCCAAACAAATCGCCGAGCTGATTATCGCGCAGCCGGAGTCTTTCATTCACATGTCGATCACCGAAGTTGCCGAGACATGTGGCGTGAGCGAAGGCACGATCGTTTCCTTTTGCGGCCGGGTGGGCGTTCGCGGGTTCCAGGAGCTCAAGATTCTTCTGGCGCGGGATCTGATCGAGCCGGTTCGTCTGATTCAGGAGGATCTGCATCGGGGCGATGATCCGGCGACCGTCACGGATCACATCTTTGCCGCTCACGCCGCTTCGCTCCACGAGACACGCCGCCTGCTCTCGATGGAATCGCTGGCGAAGGCGGCAAGCTTGTTGAGAGAAGCGCAGCGGATCGAGATTTACGGCATAGGAAGTTCGGCGCCGATTGCGCAGGACCTCTCCTATCGCTTGCTGCAACTGGGGCTCGCAGCGAGCGCAGTCGTCGATTCTCATGTCCAGGCCGTCAGCGCTGGCATGACCGGCCCGACAGTCACGACCGTCACGGTGTCTCACTCCGGCAGCACGGTCGAGACGGTGCTCGCGACCCGACTGGCGCGGGAAGCCGGTGCCCGGACAATCGGCATTACGCGGCTCGGCAAGTCGCCTCTCGCGGCCCATTGCGACGTTCTGCTCTATACTGTCGCAAATGAAACCAGATATCGGCCCGAGGCCATGAGCAGCCGCGTAGCTCAGCTCGCCATTATCGACACCTTGGTGAGCTGTTGCGCCCTGACCGACACCGAGCGCTCTGTTGACAGGCTTCAACACGCCGCGCGTATTCTCGCCGAGAAACGTTTTTGACCGCACGGCTTCGGGCGGAGAGTCGTTCACCGCCACGGGATGGATTTCCCTGCGAGTCACAAGAGGCGATCGAGACACGCGTCTGGCATTGTGCGGTCTAACGCAGACAACAGACGTAACGACGGTCTACGTGGTGTTCGGCTTGGGGCCAGGACCGGACCACCATCGACGAATTGACACAGCAGTCGTGCTCGTGACCCTGACAAGGACAAACACTAATGATCATCGACCTGTAGAGGTTGCCCCTTTCCAGCATACTGGATTCCAATAGCTTTGGCCGGCTCCGTCGTGCTCGCATTCCTGAAGTTATGTACGACGTCAGGCGGTTCTTGGAATGCTTGACCGGCCTTGAAGATCTGTGGCGGCTTACCTTCCATCTCCACCACCACGGAACCATCGAGCACAACTACGAACCGGGGTGTCGGGTGGTGGTGTTTTCCAGTTTGCGCTCCCGGCGTGAGGGCAGCCGTCCAAATATTCATTTCCTTGCCTTCCATACCAGCTAGGTCTGTCTTGAGAAGATCAGTGCGCTTTATGGTTGGCTGCTGAGCTTTAGCAAACTTGTCGCTGGTTACGCTCAGCGCGATAACAGCGATCAAGGTCAAGGCCGGCACCCGTCCTAATGGTCCCATAGAACCCTCCAGCTGTTCGCTCGCTAGTACGTCGACGCCTAGTGAGGGGAGATCGAACCTAGCATTTCCAGAATGCGTTTCGGAGTCCGGAATGGGTCATTTGCGTCGATTTCGGCATGTGCGCGTCGTGTCTGCTTGGAGAGCAATCTCGGAACTGCCGGTTATCCGATTTGCCTTGTTGAACGCATCGGGTTGGATATGATTCAAATGTCCTGGCTCTGTCCGTTGCGCAGCTTCAATTCAGCGTCGTCGTCGCGGCTGGCCTTAAGCGCGCGTGCGTAGGTCGTCAGTCCATCGCGCACGACCCTTCGCTCGGCCTCGCTGAGGCGCGCGAGCGCGCCGGAAACTTGCCGCCGGCCGAAATCATGCAGGGCTGCGAGCGTGCGCCGTCCCTTCGCCGTCAGCGATAGCGGCTTGATGCGCGCATCGTCGGCGTCGACGGTTTCCTTCAGTTCGCCGCACTCGATCAGCTTGCGCACCATGCGGCTGACGCTCGATTTCTCCAAATGGAGGATGTCGGACAATTCGGCCGAGGTCAGCGGACCGCTTGTGCCGATCTCCAGGATCGTGTGGACGGCCGACGGTGGATAGTCGGTCGCGGCCACCGTCTGCTCCATGAAGCCGAGCTCGCGCACCATCAGCCGCGAGGCCGCGCGAATGTCATCGATGAGGGACAGGTCTCGGAAAGGCATGGCTTGACTCCGGCCAGGTAGTTGTATCATACAACTATTAGCGAGACAACGGAGTCCGGCCCGATGAGCGAGGCAGCAACCGACGGTTTGAATGCCGTAGCGAACCGAATGAAGGACAAGGTCTGCCTGGTCACAGGCGGCGGCACCGGCATCGGTCGCGCCACCGCGCTAAAAATGGCCGAAGAGGGCGCGGCGGCGATCCTGATCGCCGGCAGGCGCGAAGCCGAAATCGAATCCGCAGCGGCCGAATGCCAAGCGCTCGGCGCACAGGCTCTGGCGGTCAGGACGGACGTGACGCAGGAGCAGGAGGTCGAGCGACTGGTCCGGACTGCGGTCGACCAATACGGCAGGCTGGATGCGGCGTTCAACAATGCTGGTTTCCAGGAGCGTCGCGCGGGCATCGAGGAACAGCGCAGCGCCGTCTACAACGAGGTATTCGACGCCAATGTCCGCTCGGTCTTCTTGTGCCTGCGCTACCAGCTCCCGGTCATGTTCGCGCAAGGCGCGGGCCGGATCGTCGTCAACACGTCGGTGAGCGGCATCCGCAATCCAAATGCAGGGCTTTCGCTCTATTGTGCTTCGAAGGCGGCGGCGATCTCGCTGATGCGCTCGGCCGCAATGGAGGCCGCGCCACGCGGCGTCACGATCAATGCGATCGCGCCCGGCCGCGTGGTGACCGACATGATGCTCCGTTCGGGCGTCGGCGATATGTCTGCTGTCGCGGCAGGATTGCCGCTTCGGCGGATGGGAAAACCCGAGGAGGTTGCCGAAGCCGTGGTCTGGCTGCTCTCCGACGCCGCATCCTACGTGGTAGGTCACGTGCTCGCGGCCGACGGCGGTTTCCTGGCTTCCTGAGAGAGCCAGCGTAGCCCGGATGGAGCGAAGCGAAATCCGGGAAGAACGTACGCGCTGTCGGCTCCGGATTGCGCTTCCCTCCATCCGGGCTACGGGCCGCTATCCCTTCTGCGTGTAGAGCAGCGGCACCGCGGAATCCACGATCACCTCGACCAGGCTCGTGCCATCATGCGTGAGGCCATGCTTCAGCGCGGCCCTCGACGCCCGCTTAGGTCGCGTCCGCTGTGCCTCCAGGAACGGTGCAACCGCGGACCCGCGGGGTCCGCCTCGGTCAAAAGCGCTGCTGAGGTCAGCCAGTAAATGCTGGCAAAGGACGCGAATTATAGTAGCGTTACGGCAAGAAAAATGGCCACCAGGCCAGACATAAAGTCGAGAAAAAGAACAGGGAGGGCTTCCAATGCAATATTTCAAGACCGCACTTGCGGCGGCTGCTGCAACTGCAATTCTTGCCGGCGCCGCTCTTGCGCAGGGTAAACCCCAGGAAATCAAGATCGGTATTGCGACATTCCTGTCGGGGCCGGCTTCCGTTTTCGGCGTGCCCGCAAAGGCCGCGGCGGAGATGATCGCGGAGGATCTCAATAAGAAAGGTGGAATCGGCGGAGTGCCGGTCAAACTTTCCTTCATCGACGAAGGTGCCGGCGGCGAAGCATTGGTCTCGAACTACCGGCGCATCGTGCAGGACGACAAGGTTGACGCGACGTTCGCTGCAATCTCCTCGGGCAGCTGCAATCAGCTTGTCCCGGTTGCCGAAGACCTCAAGGTCATGAACTTCATGTGGGATTGCGGCGCTGCCTCCATTCTCGAGGTGAAGAAGTACCGCTACAATTTCCGGACCCAGGCGAACGGCACTCCCGAGATGCTGGCGGTGCTCATCTATCTCCTCAAGACAAAGCCCGACTTCAAGACGATCGCTGTCGTCAATCAGGACTATGCCTGGGGCCGCGAAAGCTGGGAGATATTCTCCACCGCGTTGAAGGCGATGAAGCCTGACGTCCAGGTGGTTGCCGAGCTGTTCCCGAAGTTCGGTGCGCCTGACTATTCCACCGAGGTTTCCCGCCTGCTGGCGCTCCGACCGGACGTCGTGCTCACGACCGCCTGGGGCGGTGACCTCGACACTCTGGTTCGCCAGGCGGGGCAACGCGGCCTGTTGCAGCAGTCGACATTCGTGCTGGGCATCGGAGAATCGTCAATCCAGCGATTGGGCAAGGATCTACCGGAGGGCCTGATCGTCGGTGCACGCGGGGATCACTGGTTCCTGCATCCGGAAAAGAAGAACGATCCGGCCTTCAAAGCCTTCAACGAAGCGTTCAAGGCGAAGACCGGTGCATGGCCGATCTACCCGGTCTATCACATGGCGCAGGCGTTCAAGGCGTTGCAAACGGCCTATGATAAGGCCATCAAGGCGAACGGCGGCAACTGGCCGACGCGGGAGCAAGTCGTGGATGCGACTGCCGGCACAGAGTTCGCAACCGGCTTCGGCAGGCCCGTCACGCTGAGGCCCGAGGACAATCAGGGTCTGGAGGCCCAGCTTGTCGGTGTCACCAAGTCCTTTCCAGGTTACGACTTCAAACTGCTCGATAACATGATGATCTTCGACCCCAGGGTGATCACCAACCCGGCGGGTGTGCGGTCGGTCGAGTGGCTCAAGACGCTCAAGCCGGAGTTCGCCAAGATGGATGTGCCGACCTTCAAACAATAGCGCTCCACGACCCGTCCTCCGGCTCTCCGGGGACGGGCTTCCCTGAAGGTCTCCATGAACTCGACTCTCGCCATACTGGCCGTCCTCGACGGGATCAGCTACGCCGCCCTGGTGTTTTTGGTCTCCGTCGGGCTCAGCCTGATCTTCGGCGTGCTTCGCGTAGTGAACGTGGCGCACGGCTCCCTGTATGCCTTTGGCGCTTATCTCGCCGCGACGTTCAGCATCAAGGTTGCGCCGCTGTCGCCATGGCTCACCTATCCCGCGCTGCTGGCTGCTTCCGTCGTGATCGGCGTCGTTTGCGGCGGCTTCATTGAGCGCTTTCTGCTGCGGCCGCTGTACGGACGGGACGATGTGCTGCAGCTCCTGATCACGTTTGCTGCCTTCATGATCATGGACAATCTGCAGCGTTTGATCTGGGGCGTGCAGCCGATCTTCGCGGCCGAGCCTTTGAAGCTGCTGCCGAACGTGACCGTGTTCGGCGTGAACTATACGTCCTACCAGGTCATCCTGCTGCCGGGCGTGGCGCTGATGACACTGTTCGGCCTGCGCTACTTCCTGCGCCACACCCTTGCCGGTGCAGTGATCATGGCGGTTACGGAGGATCGCGAGGCGTCCACGTCGATCGGTATCGACGCCAGGCGCGTCTATTTCGTTACGTTCATCATCGGCGCGAGTTTGGCGGCGCTCGGCGGGGCGCTTGCCTCGCCGACGACATCACTCGTGCCCGGGATGGGCGCCGACATGATCGTGCTCTCTTTCGCGGTCGCAGCAACTGCCGGCCTCGGGCAGATCGAGGGCACCGCTCTCACCGCGCTCATGATCGGCCTGGCGCGCGCCTTTGTCATCTACCTCCAGCCGGAGTTTGAAGTCCTCGTGCCTTATCTGTTGATGGTGCTGGTGCTTCTGGTGCGTCCGTTCGGACTGTTCGGCGCTGTCCAAGTGAGAAAGATCTGATGGCGGGCCGCATCAAGCCGATCACGACGGCCGCAGTCATCTTCTTTCTGGTCAGCGCGGTCGCACCGCTGTTCGTGTCGAGCTGGGCGACGCTGTTCGCGCTTATTCTCGCGAAAGGCATCGTCGTGCTCGGAATCGTCCTGTTGCTGCAGGCGGGACAGGTATCTTTCGGACACGCGATGTTCTTCGCCATTGGCGCCTACACGTCCGCCTTCTGGGGCAAATATATCGGCGGCGGCGATATCCTGCTTTATCTCGTGCTCGGAGGCATATCTTCCACGGTCTTCGGCCTGATTGTCGGTCTGTTCGTGGTCCGCTACCGGGAAATCTTCTTCGGAATGCTCAATCTGGCGTTCTCGATGGTGTTGTGGTCACTTCTTGAGAAGATGTTCCCCTACACCAATGGTGCTGATGGCATCAGGGTGGCGCGTCCCGGCTTGCTGGGGTTTGTCTTCACGCCGGAAACCTTCCAGTACGTCATTCTTTATGTGAGCCTTTTGATAGCTGCTGCAGCATTCTATGGTGTGCAACGCTACCTCGAGAGCCCGCTCGGGCACATGCTGCGGGCGATCAAATCGAACGAGACCCGGCTCGAGTATCTGGGAATGTCGGCCCGCCGCGTGCTGCTCATTGGGTACGTGATCTCTGCATTCCTCGGCGGAATCGGCGGCACGCTGGTGGCAATCATCCAGCAGATCGCCACGCCGGAGTTTGGTTTCTGGACCAAGTCGGGCGAGTTCGTGTTCATCGCGATCCTCGGCGGCGGAGCCCATGCTTTCGGTGCGTTTGCGGGAGCCGCGATGTTCGAGTGGGTTCGGTTCTATGCGGCTGCTCACCTCGCGGATTCCTGGCAGCTCATTCTCGGCGTCGTGCTGATCGTGATCATCCTCTACGCACCAAACGGGCTGATCGGTCTCAGGCAACGGTATCGTCAGTCCGGGAAGGGGGGACGCTGATGGCCGACGTTTTGCTCTCTGCCAAGGACATCAAGATTCGGTTCGGCGGGGTTATCGCCGCAGATGGGATCAACCTTGAGGTCCATGAGGGCGAGAATCTTGCCATCATTGGACCGAACGGCGCCGGCAAGACGACGTTCCTCAATATATCGACGGGCTATCTCCGGCCGCAGGCCGGTACGGTAACTTTTCTCGGCCAGGACATTACTGCGCATCTTCCACGGACCATCACCAAGCTTGGCATTGCTCGCGCCTTCCAGATTCCGCAGCTTTTCCTTGATCAGACGGTTATGGAAAACATGCTGATCGCGGCCGCCTCGCGGCAGGGATACCCGTCAGGCTTCAAAGCTCTCTCGCGACTGCCGGAGGCGTCCGAAATGGAGCGGCTGCTGGAGCTCGTCGGCGTCAGGTCTTATGCTGAACGAAAGGGGCGAGAGCTACCCGAAGGGCAGCGCAAGCTGGTCGATATCGCGCTTGCGCTCGCGCTGAAGCCCAGGCTCTTGCTCATGGACGAGCCAACCTCGGGCGTCGCCTCATCCGAGAAGCTCGAAATCATGGATATCCTCACCGCCGCGCTCGCAAAGGAGAAGGTCACGTCGGTCTTCGTCGAGCACGACATGGACATGGTGGAGCGTTACGCCCACCGCGTCGCCGTGTGGAACGTGGGCAAGATCCAGAAGGTCGGCACGCCGGCGGAGGTTCTGGCGGACCCGAAGGTCCAGCAGCAGGTGATCGGAATATGACGCCGATGCTGAGTTTCGAGAATGTCAACGTCGCGATCGCCGATGCGCCGGTGCTGCGCAATGTCACATTCGCGCTGAGGCCCGGAGCGAGCGCCGCGCTCATCGGGCGCAACGGTGCCGGCAAGACCACGACCGTTCGCACCATCATGGGCTTCACCAAAGCGATCGGCGCCATCCGGCTCGGAGGCGAGGACCTCGGGCCGATTCCGCCGCACCGCCGGCCATCGCTCGGCGTCGGCTACGCGCCTGAGGACCGCCGCCTGTTTTCAGCCTTTACCGTGGAGGAAAACATCCTTCTGCCCGGTCGCGTTGCGAAGCTCTCCCTGCAAGAGACACGACGAAGGCTGGAGCGGGCCTACTCCGTGTTGCCGGAACTGCAAGAGCTTGCCAGGCGTCCGGCGGGATCGGTCTCGGGCGGACAAGGCAAGATGGTCGCGCTCGGTCGGGCGCTTATGCTGGGTACCCGGCTCCTTATTCTCGACGAGCCATTTCAGGGACTTGCACCTGTTCTCGCGCAGCGATACGCCGAAGCGCTTCGTCGGCTTCGTTCGCAGGATAAAGACATTACGATGCTGATTACGGAGTCAAATCCGAAGCTGCTTGAGACGTTTGCCGACGTGACCCTCACCATCGAAAGGGGCGAGATAGAAGGCGATTCAAGCCAATCGATTGGGTGACTCGCTGATCGGCGGGGAAAGCGCTAGTGGTTCATCACAGTGATTTTGACGTTTTGATACCGAGCCATTCGAGGATCGGCAAGTTTTCGGGTGGCAG